>JACCTQ010000332.1 GCA_013812265.1 Actinomycetota bacterium | reverse complement strand
GACGCTCCAGATCTCGACCGTCCTCGGCCTTCGTCCACACACGCTCGGCTCTCCCACCATGCTCGCTCGTGACGAAGGCGCAGAGCTCCTGCGTCCGTCGGGCCATCACGCCCGGATAGCGGTGGAGCGCGGGCTTCTCCCGGAAAGCGCGCTCCAGTGCGTCGGCTTGCATACCTGCGATCGCCGCCGCATCGAGCGAGCCAACCCGCCGCTCGAGCTCGAGCGGCGAGGAAAAGGCCTTCTGCACGGTCACCTGCTGGTCGAGGACGAAGCCGATCAGCAGCGCGAGCGGCTCTCGCGCCAAGAGCTCGTCGGCCTCGGCGTGACCGGTGAAGTGCAGGCGCTCAGGTGCCATCGGCGCGATGCTAGATGGTCCGGCTCGGCGAGGTTCGGACTCCGCGAGCCCGGGTAAGAGCGCAGTATGACCGACTCCGACAACTCGCACAACGTCGTCGAGGCCGCGGTCGAGAAGCCCAAGGAGCTCGCCCGCGAGGCGGAGCGGGGCCGCAGCGAGCGCACGCCCTGGATCGCGCTCACCGGGGTGACGCTGGCTGTCGGCGCCGTCGTAGCGGTCGTCCTTGCGCTGGCGCTGCTCCTCTATTTCCTGGTCTGACCAGCCTGCCAGCCGCGGGCCGCGGAGTACCCTTGACGGGGTGGACCCGCTGGCCCCGTTCAGTCCCGCCACCCGCCGGTGGTTCGAACGCGCCTTTGACGCGCCCACGCCGGCGCAGGCGCTCGGATGGCCCGCCATCGCAAGCGGTGGCCATACGCTCATCCAGGCCCCCACGGGCTCGGGAAAGACGCTCGCGGCGTTCCTGTACGGCATCGACCGGTTGAGCCCGACGCCGGGTGAAGGTCTTCGCCTGCTCTACGTCTCCCCGCTCAAGGCTCTGAATTACGACATCGAACGCAACTTGCGCGGGCCACTCGCCGGCCTGCGCAGCAGCCTGCGGGTCGCCGTTCGCACAGGCGACACGCTGCAGAGGGAACGCGTGGCGATGCTCAAGGACCCGCCCGACATCCTCATCACCACGCCGGAATCGCTGTTCCTGCTCTTGACATCTCGCGCGCGCGAGATGCTCGTGGGCGTCCGGACGCTGATCCTGGACGAGGTGCACGCGGTCGCCGGCACCAAGCGAGGTGCGCATCTCGCCCTCTCCGTCGAGCGCCTGGACAGGTTGACGGAAGAGCCGGCGCAGCGGATCGGCCTGTCGGCCACGCAGAGGCCGCTCGAGGAGATCGGGCGCTTCGTCGCGGGCGGCCGGCCGATCGAGATTGTGGACGCGGGCCGGGCAAAGGAGCTCGACTTGCGGGTGGTGGTGCCCCTCGAAGACATGCGGGAAGCCGGCCACCGGCTCGTCCGCGACAGCGGACCGGTGGAGGGGGTGAACCGGGAGGTTCCCCCGGGACCTGCCGGCACACTGGAGGCGGCCGAGGCCGACGTGCCGCCCGACATAGACCAGATCGCCCCGCTCCCCGGCACCGGTGGTGAAGGCGGAAGCTCGATCTGGCCCTCCATCTACCCCGAGATCCTGAGGCTCGTGCGCGAGCATCGCTCGACGATCGTGTTCGTCAACAACCGCCGCCTGGCGGAGCGGCTCGCGCTACGGCTGAACGAGCTCGCGGCCGACGGGCAGGCGGACGAGCCACCGGGCCGGGAGATCGCCCGCGCGCATCATGGCTCCCTTGCGCGTGAACAGAGGACCGAAGTCGAGGAGCTCCTGAAGCGGGGCGAGATCCCCTGCCTCGTCGCGACCTCCTCGCTCGAGCTCGGCATCGACATGGGTGCAGTCGACCTCGTCATCCAGGTCGAGTCGCCGAAGTCCGTCGCCCGCGGCCTGCAGCGCATCGGACGCGCGGGCCACGAGCTGGGAGCTGTCTCGAAGGGTCGCATCTTCCCGAAGTTCCGCGCCGACCTGCTCGAGGCCGCGGTCGTAGCGAAGCGGATGCAGGAGGGGGCTATCGAGGAGACGACGATTCCGACAAATCCGCTCGACGTGCTCGCCCAGCAGATCGTCGCCATCGCTGCCGACGAAGAGATCGCGGTCGACGAGCTGCACCGCCTCGTCCGCGGGGCATACCCCTTCGCCGAGCTCTCACGCATACAGCTCGAGAACGTGCTCGACATGCTGGCGGGCCGTTACCCCTCCGACGAGTTCGCCGAGCTACGGCCGCGCATCGTTTGGAACCGGACCGGCGGCGTGCTGCGGGCGCGTGGCGGAGCCCGGCGGCTCGCCGTCACGAACGCCGGCACGATTCCGGACCGCGGCCTCTTCGGCGTCCACCTCGTGGATGGAGGCGGCCGCGTCGGCGAGCTGGACGAGGAGATGGTGTACGAGGCACGTGCAGGACAGACCTTCCTGCTCGGCGCTTCCAGCTGGCGCATCGAGGAGATCACGCGCGACCGCGTGCTCGTCTCGCCTGCTCCAGGCGTCCCCGGTGCTGTCCCGTTCTGGAAGGGTGAGGGTGTCGGGCGGCCGTACGAGCTCGGCGCGGCGATCGGCCAGGCGTCGCGAGAGCTCGTCTCGCTGTCCGAGCAGAAGGCGCTTGCACGCCTGACCGGTGAGCACGCGCTCGACGACCGCGCGGCGGCCAACCTCTTGATGTTCCTACACGAGCAGGTCGCCGCGACGGGGGTGGTGCCCTCCGACCGGACGATCGTGCTCGAGCGCTTCCGCGACGAGATCGGCGACTGGCGGCTCTGCATCCTCACTCCTTTCGGCGGTCGAGTGCACGCGCCCTGGGCGATGGCGCTAGCGGCTCGGCTGCGGGAGTCGCTCGGGCTCGAGGTCAGCTCGCTCTGGTCGGACGACGGGATCGCCCTCCACCTTCCCGATGCGGACGCCCCGCCGCCGACGAGCGACGTGATGATCCAACCGGACGAGGTGGAGGAGCTGGTAGTCCAAGAGGTCGGACAGAGCGCGCTCTTCGGCGCCCGCTTTCGCGAGAACGCTGCGCGGGCGCTCCTGATCCCGCGGCGGCGCCCGGGGCAACGGACGCCACTGTGGCAGCAGCGCCTGAAGGCGCAGGGACTTCTTCAAGTTGCCCGGCGCTACGGCTCCTTCCCGATCATTCTCGAGACCTATCGCGAGTGCCTCCAAGACGTCTTCGATCTTCCTGCGCTGCAAACCATCCTGCGCGGCCTCCAGACCCGGGAGCTCGACCTCGTGGACGTCGAGACGCCGTCCGCGTCGCCCTACTCCGCCTCGCTGCTCTTCGATTACGTCGCGACGTATATGTACGAGGACGACACGCCGCCTGCCGAGCGGCGGGCCCAGGCGCTCGCGCTCGACCGCGATCTCCTGCGCGAGCTTCTAGGCCAGGAGGAGTTGCGCGAGCTCATCGACCCCGATGCACTCGAGGATCTCGAGCGCCAGCTTCGGGGCGAGCCCCAGACTGCCGATCAGCTGCACGACGTCCTCCTTCGCCGTGGCGACCTGCGCCCGGGAGAGTTTGCGGAGACGCTCGCGCGGCCGCTTCTGGCCGAGCGGCGCGCGGTGCTCGTTCGCGTCGCCGGCGAGGAGCGCCTGATCGCGGCGGAGGACGCGGGGCGCTACCGGGACGCGGTCGGCACCATGCCGCCGGGCGGCCTTCCCGACGCCTTTCTCGAGTCCTCGGAACAACCGCTCTCGTCCCTGCTTGCCCGCTTTGCGCGCGGGCGCGGCCCGTTCACGACCCGCGAGGCAGGCGAGCGCTTCGGGCTCGAGCCGGCCCGTGCCGAAGCCGAGCTTGCGGTGCTCGAGCGGGCGGATCGACTGGTGCGGGGCGAGCTGCGCCCGGGCGGGAGCGAGCGCGAGTGGTGTGACCCGGACGTCCTCCGCCGGCTGCGCCGTGCTTCGCTCGCTGCCTTGCGCAAGGAGGTGGAGCCGGCCGATCAAGCCGCGCTCGGGCGCTTCCTCCCAGGCTGGCACGGGATCGACCGCCGGGCAAGCCTGCGCGAGGCGATCGTCCCGCTGCAAGCGCTTCCGCTTCCTGTCTCGCTCTGGGAGAGCGAGGTGCTCCCGCGCCGCGTGCCCGGCTACCATCCCGCCCAGCTCGACCAGCTTTGCGCCTCGGGCGAGCTCGTCTGGGTCGGAGCCGGCCTCGACCGTGTCTCCGTCCTCTTCAGGGAGGACGCGTCGCTGCTGGGAGCGCCTTCCGGAGCGCCGAAAAGCGATAGCCAAGCGGCAAACGCGATGCGCGAAGCGCTCGGTCGCTCGGCACTCTTCTGGCACGACCTGATCGAGGAAACGCACCTAGAGGGCGACGAGGCCCTCGTCGCGCTCTGGGAGCTCGTGTGGGCCGGTGAGGTGACGAACGATGCCTGGACGCCTCTCCGCGCCGGGCGGCGCTACGGCGTGCCGAAGCCCGAGCGCCGTCAGCGGCGCTTCTCCCGCCAGCGGTCGCAGGTGGCCACGGCCACCCAGGGGCGTTGGTCGCCTACGGAGCGGCTCTTCTCGGGCGCGGCGCCCGATCGGCGTGCACTGGCCGAGCTCCTGCTCGAGCGGCAGGGAATCGTGACGCGAGACGGCGTTCGCGCCGAGGGCATTCCTGGAGGCTACGGCGCCGTGTACGGGGAGTTCCGTGCTCTCGAGACGCTCGGGTTATGCCGCCGCGGCTACTTCGTCGAGGGTCTCGGCGGTGCCCAGTTCGCCCCGGGGGGAGCGGTGGAGCGGCTGCGCGAGCTGCGCAGGAGAGACGACGGAGACGATCGCGAGGCGCTCGTGCTCGCTGCGGCGGACCCAGCGCAGCCGTACGGCGCGGCGCTCGCATGGCCGAAGCGCGCAGGCGCCAGGGCCGCCAGGGTTGCAGGCGCACATGTCGTGCTCCTCGGCGGGGAAGCCACGCTGTTCGTGGAGCGCGGTGGTCGGTCCCTCGTCCCGCTCCGCGAGCCGGAGGAGGAGTGGCTCCGCGCCGCTCTCTCGGCCCTCGTCGCCCACATGCGTCGTGTAGGCGGCAAGCGTCTTGCCGTGGAGCGCTTCGACGGGGTGCCGGTGGTCGAGACCGACGCCATGCCGCTGCTCGTAGAATCGGGCTTTCTGGCCGGGCCGCGCCGGGCCGTCCTCCGGCCATGAGCTCGGTCGCTCTGTGAGAAACCGTCGGCTATAGTAGCCATCATGATGGCACGAACGCAGATCACATTGACGCCCGAAGATCATCGTCGCTCGCGCGAGCGCGCCTCCCAGTTGGGCATCTCGCTGGCCGAGTACATCCGCCGCCTGGTGAAACGGGATCTCGAGGGCCGCTCGACGCGAGGCGATATCTCGCTCATCTTCGGCCGGGGAAACTCCGGGTCGTCCGACGTTGCTTCCGCCAAGGACGAGTACGTCGACGCGGTGCTCGCTGCCCAGCACGATCGCGAGACCCGGTCATCCGGTTGACGCTGTTCGTCGACACGTCTGCCCTGTACGCGGCGGTCGATGCCGGAGATCGCAACCACGAGCAAGCCACAGCTGTCCTGGCTAGCGGCGAACCGCTTGTCACGTCCGACCACGTTCTCGCCGAGGGTTGGCTACTCGTCCGGGGGCGCTTGAGCCGCCGCGTCGCGGATGAGTTCTGGGCAGGACTCCGCGCGGCCGTCTCAGTCGAATCGGTCGGACCGGCGGATCTCGAAGTCGCGTGGATGATCGGGCAGGAGTGGATGGATCAGGATTTCTCGATCGTGGATCGGACGAGCTTCGCCGTTATGCAGCGGCTGGGCATCCTGCGTGCTGCCACCTACGACGACGACTTTGCCGTCTTTCGATTCGGCAGAGATCGGACGCGGGCATTCGAGCTCGTGCGCTAGTCGACCGGAGTTCCGGATGAGCCTTCGGCGCAGCCGCGCCTACGCCCAGCGCCCCAGCAAAAGCCCGAAGAGCGCGTGCCGAACGGTCGCCTGCCCGAATGCCCGTGGGCTCCTGAGCAGGGGCGGAATCCCCGGCTCTCCGCGGGCCGGGTGGTAACGGTCGACGAAGTACGACAGCGGGTACAGCGCCACGTGTTCTGCGAGCGCGAGCACGAGTGCCAGCCGCCGCGGGTCGGCGCTCACGCGCGAGCGCAGCTCACCGTACGCAAGGCCGAATGCGGCACCGTTCACGGCGTGCAGCGAGAATCCGGCCGGACGCCAGTACGGGCCGCGCGTCACCGCCTTGCCGAGCAGAGCGATGTCCGAGTAGTCGTACCGGAAGAGGCGCCGGTCGATCGGCTCCAGGAGACCCCAGGCGGTGGCCGCGGCGGCTCCGCCGAGCGCAGATCGCAGTCGCGAGCTCATTCGGGCAGCTCGCGCAGCGCTGTCACGCTTTCCCGTAGATCGGCGCCGAGGTAGCGGATGCCCAGCCGGCGCGCCACCTCCGCTGTGGCGGCCGCGCCGCCGAGAACTAGCTCGAGTCCTTCGGGCCTGTCGACTTCCGCCAGCGCCGAAGTGAGGAGCGGGATCCGCTCTCCGAGCCCGACACTCAGGCAGAGCAGGTCCGCGGAGACGCGTTCGGCGAAGCGCACGGCGTCGGCCAGCGGCGTGTCCGCTCCCAGGTAGGCGATCTTCCAGCCGTCCGCCCGCATCAGCGTTGCAAGCATGAGCAGCCCCAGCTCGTGGCGCTCCTCGGGGGCACACGCGAGCACGGCTGTCCCGCGAACGGGGCCACGGGCATCGGCGAGCAGGCGCTCTATGCGGGCTCTGATGCTGGCCGTGACGAGGTGCTCGTCCGCGACGGAGCCGTGCCCCGACTCCCAGGCCTGTCCGACCCGCTCGAGCACGGGGGCGATGATGGTCGCGAGCGCCTCCTCGAGCCCGTACACCGCGAACGTCTGGTCGAGCAAGGACTCCAGCGCGTCGGGATCTGCGCGCAGGAACGCGTCGTACAGCGCGTCCTGCGTGCTCTCCGCCGTTCTCGGCGTCTCGGCCACGCGGCGCCCGAGCAGGGCCGCCGCCTCGCCGATCCTGAATCCGTCGGCGATGCGGTCGCGAAGCCACTCGACCCGCGCGACGTCCTCCTCGCGGTAGCGGCGCTGGCCACCCTGCGTTCTGATCGGAGCGAGGACGCCGTAGCGCTCCTCCCACTTCCGCAGCGTGTGAGCGGGGACAGCCGTGCGCTGCGACAGCGCCGCGATATTTATGCCCTCCGTCATAGCCAAACTTCCGTCATAGCCAAACTCTAGACAAGAACTAGACACAAGTGGAGGTCAGCTCGCGCGGTGCGGCGGCCCTCCGCGGGACATCGCTAGCGCGATTGTCGTGACACTTTCGCGCGCGATTCGTTCCTTCGCCTGGCACGTGCCAGGCGAAGGCCTTCAGCCAAAGGCTCAAATCGCGCCTGGCAGGCGCGCGCCACGCGGGCTAGTCTCGATGTCCGCCAATGCCGGAGGGAGACTCGCTCCATCGTGCTGCGCGTCGCCTCCAGGCGCTCGTCGGAGAGACGCTCGAGGTCCAGACTCCGCACCCGCGCGCGGCTGCGGAGCGCATCGCCGAGCGCCTCGATGGCCGGCGCCTGGTCGCCGTGGAAGCGCGGGGAAAGAACCTGCTCCTCACCTTCGAGGGCGGCTACGTTCTGCGAAGCCACCTGCGCATGTCGGGCCGATGGCGCGTTCAGGAGCGGGGCGCGCCGGTCTACGGCCGCCCCTGGCTCGTCCTGCGCGGTGCCGAGCGCGAGGCCATCCTGTGGAACGGCCCGGTGCTGGAGCTTTACGGTCGCGCGCTCCGGCGCCTGGGGCCGGACATCCTCGCCCAGCCGCCTGCCTTTGGGCGCATGCTGGCCAATCTGCGCGGCGAGTACGCGCAACGGACGGTCGGCGATGCCCTGCTCGACCAGCGACTGGTGGCGGGTATCGGGAACCTGTGGAAGGCGGAATCGCTCTGGCACGCTCGCGTTTCTCCGTGGCGGGAGCTCGGGGACTGTGACGACCAGGAGCTGCTGGCGGTGCTCGAGACGGCTGCGCGCCTGATGCGCACGTCGGTGGACACGGGGCGCGAGGCGCGGTCGATCTACGGGAAGGCTGGCCGCCCATGCCCGCGCTGCGAGGAGCCGATTCGCGCGCGCGGGCAGGGGGACGACAAC
>JACCTQ010000313.1 GCA_013812265.1 Actinomycetota bacterium | reverse complement strand
GCGGCCCAGATCGGCCTGGCCTTCTACCTCTTCCTGATCGGCATGGAGCTCGACATCGGCAAGGTGCGCCGCCAGATCGCGCGGGCCGCCTTCATCTCGAACGCGAGCGTCGCCGTGCCCATGGCGCTCGGCCTGCTGGCCGCGCTCCCGGTGTACGAGCTGCTCGCCCCCGACGTCGACTACGTCCCCTTCGCGCTCTTCATGGGTGTTTCGATGTCGATCACCGCCTTCCCGGTCCTCGCTCGCATCCTGTCGGAGCGCCGCATGTTGCGGAACCGGATCGGAGTGCTCGCAATGGCCGGCGCCGCGATCGACGACGTGACTGCCTGGGGCCTGCTCGCCCTGGCTACGGCCGTGGCCGGGTCGGGTTCCGCCGGCGACGCTGGCCTCATCGTCGCCCTGGCGGCCGCGTTCACTGCGGGGATGCTGCTCGTCGGCCGTCAGCTCATGGCCCGCGCGGCGACGGCATACGACGAGCTCGGGCACCTGCCCACGTTCTGGCTCGGGGCGATCATCGTCGGCGTGTTGCTCTCGGCCTTCACCGCTCAGCAGATCGGCATCGCCGCCATCTTCGGCGCGTTCGTGATGGGCCTGATCATGCCCCGCCACGCCGAGCTGACCGAGGACGTCAACCGCAGGCTCGAGGATTTCGTCGTCCTCGTCCTGCTGCCGCTGTTCTTCGTCGTCACCGGTCTCCGCACCGACGTGGGATCGATCGATCGCCCGGTTCTCTGGCTGGTGGGGCTCGGACTCCTCGCGGTCGCGATCGTCGGCAAGTGGGCGGGCGCCATGGCCGCGTCGCGCATCTCCGGGCTCAACCTGCGCGACTCGTCGGTCGTGGGCGCGCTCATGAACACGCGCGGCCTCACGGAGCTGATCGTCCTCAACATCGGCCTCGAGCTGGGGATAATCTCGCCGGCCCTGTTCACGCTCCTCGTGTTCATGGCGCTGATCACGACCTTCATGGCCGGGCCCGCTCTCCGCCTGCTCGATCCCCGTGGTGAGCTGTCGGAGGCGCCCGAGCGTGCGTTCCGCCGGCTCGCACGGCGGCAGGGCCCGCCCGCTGCGGCCGAGCGATCCATCGTCGTCGCCCCCCAGGACGAGTCCAGCATCGACGCACTCCTCGCCATCGCGGAGCCTCTCGCGCGCTCCGACCCCCCGCGGGAGCTCGTGCTCGTGCGCCTGCTCGCACCCACCGGCCTCGGGGCGGGGCTCTCGTCGGAGGCCCGCGAGCTCCGGCAAGCCGCGACCGCGCTCAACCAGCGGCGCGAAGTCCTCGCCGAACGGGAGATCGAGGTGCGGGCCGTCGCGTTCACCTCTCCCGACCCGGGCTCGGACCTCGTCCGGATCGCGTCCGAAGAGAGGGTCGACCTCGTCCTCGTCAACGGGCGTCGTCCGCTCGTCGGCGATCCTGTGCCGCGCGCGGTGGTGGGCTCCGCGCTGGCAACGGCCCCGTGCGACGTCGCCGTCCTCGTCGAGCGCGAAGGCCGCATCGTGATCGACGCGGACCACCCGGTCGTCGTGCCGTTCGGCGGGGCCGATCACGACTGGGCCGCGCTCGAGCTCGCCGCCTGGATCGCCGCCGAGAACCGGGCACCGCTTCGTCTGCTCGGCGCGGCCGGCGGCGAGAGCGAGCGCGACGCGAGCCGGCTGCTGGCGAACGCCTCGCTCGTCGTCCAGCAGCTCGCCGGCATCGAGACCGAGCCGGTCATCGTCAACCCGGGCGACGAGCTGATCGCGGCGACCGAGGGCGCAGGCTTGCTCATCCTCGGCCTGTCCGAGCGCTGGCGCGACGAAGGTCTCGGGCCGCTCCGGACGGAGATCGCGCGCCGCAAGACCGCGCCGACGCTGTTCGTGAGGCGCGGCAGCCGTGAGGGGGCGCTCGCGCCGAAGGAGGAGATGACCCGCTTCAGATGGTCAACGGTCGGGCCCCCGGGGGCAGACCGCTAGACGGCCGGTGCCATCGCACTAACCATCTAGCTCGTTCCCTCGTCGCCGACCCGCCGGATCAGCACGTTCTGCATCCCGGAGCGCAGGAGCGGGCCGTACCCCCCGACGGTGGGAGGAGCGTCGTCAGCATGTGCACGGTCGTCGACTTCCCAGCCCCGTTGGGGCCGAGGAAGCCGTAGATCTCGCCCGGCCGTACGTAGAGGTCGAGCCCGTCG
>JACCTQ010000312.1 GCA_013812265.1 Actinomycetota bacterium | reverse complement strand
GCGCGGCGCCTGTCGCAGGAGCCCGTGCTCCTCGCAGCGATAGCGCCCCTCGCCGTACACGACCATGCTGCTCGCGAGCACGAGCCGCGGTGGCCTCGGCCGCCGCGCGAGCTCGCGCAGCAGCGTTGCCGTACCCACGGCGTTGTGCCGCACGTAGTCGACGACGTCGCCGAAGTCGCTGCCGAGACCGACCATCGCCGCCTGGTGACTGACGGCTTCGACACCGTCCAGGCTGTGGGCGACGAGCTCAGCATCCTGGACATCACCGAAGACATACTCCGCCGACGGATTCAGGTACTCGGGCGCACTTTCGTGGGCGAGCGTGTGGAGCAGGTCGAGCACGCGGACACGCTCGCCGCGCGCAATCAGGTCGTCGACGACGTGCGAGCCGATGAAGCCACAGCCGCCGGTGACGAGGAACGCAGTCACACCGGCGCATCTTCCAGGTTGTGGGCGGTTCGCGCTCTGGCAGCGATCGGGTTTGTGGCCGTGCTCGCCGGCTGCGGCGGCGGGGGCGACGCGGGCGGCGAGCTGGGTGGAGGCGCTGAGGTCGTCGAGCTCGCAGCGACCGATGTCGTCGTGGCACCCGAGGGCGAGCTCGTCTGGATCGCCGAGCAGTTCCGTCTCGAGCCCGGGGGCGAGCTGGCGCATGCACACGAGTTCGCGTTCGCGTATGCCCGTGGTGCCAGGCACACCCTCGAGCGGCAAGGCGAGGTCAGCGAGCTCGAGCCCGGCGAAGGCGCTGTCGTTCCCGCGAGAGCTCGCCATCGCCACCATGCCACGGAATCGGCAGGCTCGGCCTTCTGGGAGGTCAGGCTCGCAGCACCCGACACGCCGGTCCCGGCGGGTGCGCGGCGGATCTTCCGCAGCGACCGCCTCGCGGGCATCCCCGCGCGGCCGCACGCCTCGTTCCTGCTCGTCCGCATACCGCCTGGGGGCGAGACTAGCGTGCACACCCACCCTGGACCGGAGCTGATCTACCAGCTCACGGGCCGGATCCTGTACCAGAACGCACTGATCGGCACCGTCGAGCTCGGCCCCGGCGGCCTGGAGGGTATCCCGCCGGGCACGGCGGTGCAGAAGCGTAACCGCTTCGACGCCGACGCGGAGTTCCTCTCCTGGTTCCTCGTCGACCCGGAGGAGCCGTTCGCACCGGCCGCCGAGTTCAGGAGCGAAGGGCCTGGATCGTGAGCCGTGCCGACAACTGGCCCGCCAGCCAGAACGGCGTCCCGAGCTCGCGGAAGTACGCCGCCGCCCGCCTGTAGCTCGGCTCGACCGTGTCCCGCTCACCCCGCCTGGCCGCAAGACGCGCTTGCAGCCGCGCCTCGTGCGTCTGGACCGAGAGCGTTCGCTTGAACGGCGCGAGCGCGGCGAGGGGCGAGATCAGCTCGTCGACCTTGTCCAGGTGCCCAAGCGCGAACGCCGCCTCGGCCGCATACACGAGCGCGTCGACGGGGACCGCCGCGTGGCTCTCCACGACCACCTCGTAGGCCTCCTCTGCGGCAGCAAGGGTCTCTTGGTGGTGCCCGCGGGCCCCTGCGACGATTGCCCGGACGAGCGCTGCGAGGGCTCGCGACTGCGAGCACCTCCACCAGGCGATCGACAGGTGGGAGGGCTTTCGCGACATGGCAAAGGGGACTCCGACTTCGACCCGATCCGCGACGAGCCGGCGTTCCAGGAGCTGATCGGCCGCTAGGCCACGCTTGCCGTCAGGGCCTTCGCAGTGCCTCGATCGTCTCCGTGGGGACGATTCCTTCCACCCGGCGCGCCAGCTCCTCGTCGAGGGTGAGGAACGCGTCTGCCTGCAGCTGGGTGAGCGCCACGTACTCGGCGTCGTAGGTCTCGGCCCATCCCAGCTGCTCGGCGAGGTCGAAGGCGCGACGCCGCAGCACGGCGTCGCCGAGGAGGCGGATCCGCATGGCCCAGATGCGGGTGAGGCGGTCGAGAGCGAGGTCCCGCGGGATCTCGCCCGCGTGCACGGCCTCGCGCATGGCCGACAGTGTCTGGGAGCGTAAGAGCGTCGGCGCGAGCAGCTCGTGCTCGGCCCGGACCTCAATCCCCTCACTCGCCAGGCGGAGCACGGCGCCGCAGTCGACGACGAATCTCGTCATGCGGCTTCCACGCTACCGCACTCGCAATTACCGATCCGGCGGCAAGGGAACCGCGGCCTACTTGGCTACGGTCGCATGACGTTGGAAACCGCGGCGGGGCCTCGTGTGCCCGTAGCCGTCGCGTCGACGCTCGAAGATGCCGGGCGCAGCCAACAGACGCAGATTCGATTCGTGCGC
>JACCTQ010000302.1 GCA_013812265.1 Actinomycetota bacterium | reverse complement strand
GTAGGCGGCCGGATCTTCGGCGAACGCGCGAACGTTCTGGGGTATGGCGCCGCTCAGGTCGCGTAGCCGTCGGCGATCGCGAGCAGCTCGTCGATCACGGCCAAGCCTTCGTCGAGCTCCTCCCGTGTGATCGTGAGCGGCGGGGCGACCGCCAGCACGTTCCAATGGATGAACGGGTAGAGGCCGCGCTCCATCGCAGCCTTCGTCATCGCCGCGACGGGCTTCGCCGCCTCGCCGGCCGCGTTGAACGGCACGAGCGGCTCGCGCGTCTCGCGATCCCGCACTAGCTCGAGGCCCCAGAACAGCCCCAACCCGCGTACCTCGCCGACCGACGGATGCCGTTCGGCCAGCCTCGGAAGCTCAGTGGCCAGGTACTCCCCCAGCTCGGCCGCGTTCTCCACGATCTCCTCCTCGCGAAAGGCCTCGATGGAGGCGACGCCGGCCGCACACGCCAGAGGGTGGCCGGAATACGTGAGCCCGCCGGCGAACATCCGACCCCGCAGCCACTCGGCGATCGGGCGCGAGATCACCATCGCGCCCAGCGGCACGTAGCCGGAGTTGATGCCTTTCGCGACGGTGAGGATGTCCGGGACGACGTCCCAGTGCTCGCACGCGAACCATCGGCCGGTGCGCCCGAAGCCTGCCATCACCTCGTCGCAGATCAGCACGATCCCGTGCCGGTCGCACACTTCGCGAATGGACTGGAGGTAACCGTCGGGCGGGACGATGATCCCGTTCGTCCCGGTCACCGTCTCGAGGATCACGGCGGCGACGGTGTCTGCCCCTTCGTACTGCAGGATCTCCTCCAGATGCGGCCCACCCGTGCAGACCGGGCACGGGTTGGGGTGCCCAGCGGGGCACCGGTACGTGTAGGGGTCGAACATGCGGACGACACCCGGGATGCCGGGCTCGGCCGGCCAGCGGCGCGGGTCGCCCGTCAGCGTCATGGCGCCGGCGGTGGCGCCGTGGTACGAGCGGTAGCGGGCGATCACTTTCGACCGCCCCGTGTACCAGCGCGCGACCTTGATCGCGTTCTCGTTCGCCTCCGCCCCGCCGTTCGTGAAGAAGGACATGGTCAGGTCGCCCGGGGTCACCTCGGCGAGCAGGCGGCCGAGCTCGGAGCGGCTCTCACTGGCCATGGGAGGCCCGATCGTGCACAGCCGGTCCGCCTGCTCCTTGATGGCGGCGACCACCTTGGGGTGCTGATGGCCGATCGAGACGTTGATCAGCTGCGAGGCGAAGTCCAGGTACCGCTTGCCGTCATAGTCCCAGAAGTACGAGCCCTCCGCCCCCGCGACCGCAAGCGGCGAAAGCGCGTCCTGAACGGACCACGAGTAGAGGACGTATTGCTTCGCGAGAGCAGCAATCCGCTCGCCTGCTTTCGGATCGGCAGCGACCGTCGCCATCCCGCTTAGCCTAGTCGAGAACGAGCTAGTTGATCCCGACTTTCACCGCGCGCGATACCCTGGAAGAATCGAATGAGGAGGCCGCTATGACGGAACTGGCAGAGGCGCCCACGCGGGAGCGGCGCGAGGGAACCAAACGGATCAGCCACTGGGTTGCCGGCAAGATCTTGCCGGGCGAGTCCGGTCGCACGGGGCCCGTATACAACCCGGCCACCGGTGAGCAGACCGGCGAAGTGGACTTCGCCTCGCTCGAAGAAGTGGGCAGAGCCGTGGCGGCCGCGAAGGCGGCTTTTCCAGCCTGGCGAGCCACCTCCCTTTCGAGGCGCGCGGAGATCATGTTCCGTATGCGCGCGCTCTTCGACGAGCATCGCGACGACATCGCCCGCTTCCTGACGGCAGAGCACGGCAAGGTTCTCTCCGACGCTCGCGGCGAGGTCGCCCGCGGCCTCGAGGTCGTCGAGTTCGCGTGCGGTATCCCGCATCTCTTGAAAGGCGAGTACACGGAGCAGGCGTCCACCGGGATCGACGTGTACTCCATCCGACAGCCTGTCGGCGTCGTAGCCGGCATAACGCCGTTCAACTTCCCCGCCATGGTGCCGATGTGGATGTTCGCGCCGGCAATAGCCTGCGGGAACTCCTTCCTGCTCAAGCCTTCGGAGAAGGATCCCTCGGCGTCGCTCTATCTCGCCGAGCTGGTGCAGGAGGCCGGCGTTCCCGACGGAGTCTTCAACGTCGTCCACGGCGACAAGGTCGCGGTGGACGCGCTGCTCGAGCACCCAGACGTGAACGCCGTCAGCTTCGTCGGCTCGACGCCGATCGCGCGCTACGTGTATTCGACGGCTACGAGCCATGGCAAGCGCTGTCAGGCGCTCGCCGGCGCGAAGAACCACATGGTCGTCTTGCCGGACGCCGACATCGACATGGCCGCCGACGCCGCAGTGTCTGCGGGCTACGGCTCCGCCGGCGAGCGTTGCATGGCGATCTCGATGATCGTTGCGGTCGGTGAGGCAGCCGAGCCGCTGCTCGAGGCGATCAAGGAGCGGATACCCAAGATCAAGGTCGGCGACGGTATGAAGCCGGACGTCGAGATGGGGCCGCTTATCACCCGCGAGCACCGGGACCGCGTCGCGTCCTTCATCGATTCCGGCCGCGAGGAAGGCGCCACCGTGGTGGTGGACGGCCGGGAGAACACTCCCGAAGGAGAGGGCTTCTTCCTCGCGCCCTCCTTCCTCGACCACGTCAAGCCGGACATGGGTTGCTACGTGGAGGAGATCTTCGGGCCGGTGCTGGGAATGACGCGTGTCGACACGTACGACGACGCCGTCCGGCTCGTGGACGAGAACTCGTACGGGAACGGCACGGCCATCTTCACCCGGGACGGCGGCGTCGCTCGTCAGTTCCAGTTCGAGGTGCAGGCCGGGATGGTGGGCGTGAACGTTCCGATTCCGGTACCCGTCGCCTACTACTCCTTCGGCGGCTGGAAGAGCTCGCTCTTCGGCGACTTGCACATCTACGGACCGGAGGGGGTCAACTTCTACACCCGCGGCAAGGTGGTCACCAGCCGCTGGCCGGATCCCGCGACGAGCAAGGTCGATCTGGGCTTCCCGCAAACCCGGTAGCAGCCTCTTGTCACGAGCAAACTCGAGTACTAGATTGTAACCGGTACAAGAGTCGGTTCTAGGAGGAGGTACGAGATGCAGCTCTACGCAATCCTGCGCCGCGGCGGCTGGCGGTCACCCGAGGAGCTCGGGCGCGCGGCCGAGCGCTCGACCGCCGAGGGCGAGCGCATGAGCGACGACATTCGCTGGATCCGCAGCTACGTGCTCGAGGAGAACGAGGGCAGCGTGGGGACGGTGTGCATCTACGAGGCTACGAGCCCCGAGGCGATCCGGGCTCACGCCTCGGCCGCCGAGCTTCCGGTGGACGAGATCATTCCCATCGCCGACACGGTCGTCGTTCGCGACGATCCCGTCGCGGCAGCGAGCTGAGACAGAGCTACGGCGAGGGTGCGGGCGCTGCGCCCGCTTCCTCGCCGTCGTAGATCCCGAGCCCCGTCTCGGGATCGAAGAAGTGGAGGCGCGAGGTCGTGACCGCGAGCTCGATCGGGTCCCGCTCGCGAACGCAGCTCGCCCGGTCGACGCGCGCGACGAAAAGGCTGCCCTTCTCCTCGGCCTGAGCCGCAGTCGCCTCGATCGCATCCTCGCCGATCGCGGCTTTGACGTCCTCGCCGCGGACGGAAGGAGCGCCGACTCCGAAGTGGACGAGGATCTCCGAGCCCATGTCCTCGCGGATGTCGACTACGGCCGAGAGCTTTCGGCCCTCGACCGCGCCGCCCGTCAGGGCCGCGTCCTCGAGATCCTCCGGCCGAATCCCGAGTATCAGCCGCTTGCCCGCGAACCGAGTGAGCGCCGGCCGCCCGGACAGCACGTCGTCGTCCAGGCGCAGGCTGTGCTCGCCGAACCTAGCTTCGTAGTTGCCGTTCGACCGAACGAGATCGGCGCCGACGAGATTCATGGCGGGGGAGCCGATGAACTCGGCCACGAAGAGATTGACCGGGCGGTCGAAGAGCCGGTGCGGCGCGTCGATCTGCTGGAGCACGCCGTCCCGCATGACCGCGACCCGGTCGCCGAGCGTCATCGCCTCCGTCTGGTCGTGCGTGACATAGATTGTCGTGACCTCGAGGTCACGCTGCAGCCGGGCGATCTCGGCCCGCATCTCGACTCGCAGCTTCGCGTCCAGGTTGGAGAGCGGCTCGTCCATCAGGAAGGCCTGCGGCTCGCGCACGATGGCGCGACCCATGGCAACGCGCTGGCGTTGGCCTCCCGAGAGCGTCCGCGGCCGCTTCGGCAGGACTCCCTCTAGGCCGAGCACCCGCGCCGCGTCTCCCACGCGCCGTCCGATCTCGGGCTTACGCACCTTGCGCAGCTTGAGGCCGAACGCCATGTTCTTGAAGGCGCTCATGTGCGGATAGAGCGCGTAGTTCTGGAAGATCATCGCGATGTCGCGGTTCTTCGGCGGCAGATCGTTCACGACGCGGCCGCCGATCCGGACGACGCCGCCACTGATCGGCTCGAGTCCGGCCACCATGCGCAGCGCCGTCGTCTTGCCGCAGCCCGAAGGCCCGACGAGGACGACGAGCTCCCCGTCGGCGATCGCCAGGTCGAGCGACCTCACGGCCTCCGTGCCATCCGGATAGACCTTCGACAGTTGATCGAGCTCGATCTCGGCCAATTTGCATCGCCCACCGTGCGTGCGCGGGCGATCGTATAGCATCGCCGAGGGTGGAAGCGGCGACCGTCGCAGGTCCGCGCCAACGGCGCTGGCACGACGTCTTCGAGGGTCGGCGTTTCCTTGCTTCCATCCTCATCGCGCCCGCGGTCGTCTTCATCTTCGTCCTGGTGGGGGGTCCGCTTTTCCTCGCCGTCTACATGAGCATGACGGACGCCACCGCGGGCGAGCTGAGCGGAAAGTTCGTCGGCTTCGACAACTTCGTCAACGCGTGGGACGACCCGGTTTTCCGGACGGCGCTTCGCAACACGCTGCTCTTCACGATCATCTCGCAGATCGTCGTCTTGATCAGCGCAGGGCTGCTCGCGCACGCGCTGGTGCGACCGTTCCGGGGCCGCTGGTTCCTGCGCCTCCTGATCTTGCTGCCGTGGGCTGCGCCGATCCCCCTCGGCGCGATCGCCTGGCTCTGGATCTACGACTCCCTCTTCAGCGTCGTGAACTGGACGCTCGTGCACGACATCCTGCCGGGAGGCGGATCCTTCTACCTGTACAAGGTGGTCAACGCGGTCACGCCCTGGACGGTCGAGCCCTTCAACCCGCCTCAGTGGCTCGGCGACCCGACGCTCGCCCTCGGCGCCGTCATCTCGGTCCACGCCTGGCGGGTGATTCCCTTCGCAGTCGTCATCTTCCTCGCCGGGCTCGCTTCGATCCCGAACGAGGTGAACGACGCGGCCAAGGTGGACGGCGCCACCGGCCTGAAGAAGTTCTGGTACGTGTCGCTGCCGCTGCAGCTGCCGATCGCGACCGTCGCGCTCCTCTTCGGAATCGTGTTCACGGCCACCGACATGGTCGTCGTCTACATCCTCACCCGCGGAGGCCCTTTCAACTCGAGCCAGATGCTCACGACATGGGCCTACCAGACAGGTGTGAACGGCGGCTCGCTCGGCGAGGGCGCTGCCATCTCGCTCTACCTCCTCCCCGTCCTCTTCGTCGTCGCTGTGCTCATGCTCCGTTTCGCTCGAAAGGTCGAGGTCTCGTAAATGCGCCTCCTGCGCGAGCGGTTCGGGTCGTACGCGGTCACGGCGCCGTTCGCGATCGTGCTCGCCTTTCCGTTCTACTGGATGCTCTGGACCGCCTTCAAGACCGACCAGGACCTCTACAACGTCGAGAACGTGCCCTTCAAGTTCCAGCAGGGATCGCCGACGACGCGCAACTTCACCTTTCTCTTCGAGAGCACGCAGTTCCCGACGTGGCTCGGAAACACGCTGATCGTGGGAGCCATCGTTGTCGTCATCACCCTGGTGCTGGCGCTGCCGGCGGCCTATGCGCTCGCCCGCCTATCAGGGGCGTGGGGCCAGAGCCTCGGCGTGGCAATCTTTCTCACGTACCTCGTTCCGCCGACACTCCTCTTCCTGCCGCTCTCGCGCGTGGTTGCCGAGATCGGCCTGCAGGACCGGCTCGCGTCGCTGATCCTCGTGTACCCCTCGTTCACGGTGCCTTTCGCCACCTGGCTGCTGATGGGTTTCTTCAAGACGATCCCGCGCGAGCTCGAGGACGCCGCGCAGGTGGACGGAGCCTCTCGGCTGCGCACGCTGCGCAGCGTCGTGTTCCCGATCTCGATCCCGGGCATCCTGACCGTCGTCATCTTCTCCTTCTCGCTCGTCGTGAACGAGTTCGTGTACTCGCTGACCTTCATCAGCGGATCGACGGAGAAGACCATCTCGACCGGGCTCTATACGGAGCTCATACGCGGAGATATCTACTTCTGGCAGGCGCTGATGGCGGCCACCCTCATTCCGTGCATCCCGCTGGCACTGCTCTACAACGTGTTTCTCAACCGATTCATCGCCGGCTTCACGGGCGGCGCGTTCCGATGAACCAGCTCGTCCAGGAAGGGAGGCGAAAGGCACACCGCTGCAGTTCAGATAGCCCACAACGAGGGAGGTGGAGGTGAACGATAAGAGACCTAGAGTCGACATGACGACGGTGGACGACGAGCTCACCCGGCAGGAGCTGCTCCGCCGGGCGAGCGTGGGGGCGATCGTGCTCGTCTACGGCGGCTTTGGCGTGAAAACCGCCGTCGCAGGCGCACCGAAGTTCGCGCACAGAGAGCTGAAGGAGACGCTCCGAATCCTCCAGTGGAGCCACTTCGTCCCCGCCTACGACAAGTGGTTCGACGACGTCTACGTGAAGGTCTGGGGCAGGAAGAACGACACCGACGTCATCGTCGACCACATCAATCAAGCACAGCTCCCCGACCGGGTCGCCTCCGAAGCGGTCGCCCGCTCGGGACACGACCTCGTCGCGACGCTGGCCCCGCTGCCGCAGTACGAGGATTCGGTCATCAACCACAAGGACATCGTGCAAGAGGTCACCCGCAAGCGCGGCAAGATGGCGACGGTCGCCTACCGGAGCACCTACAACCCGAGGACGAAGAAGTACTTCGGCTTCCCGGACAACTACGCGCCCGATCCCATCAACTACAGAACCGATTTCTGGGCGGAGGTCGGCCGGAAGCCGACGACATGGGACAATGTGCTGAAGGCGGCTCCGCGCCTACGCGCGATGGGCCATCCCGTTGGCCTCGGGATGTCGAACGAGATCGACTCGAACATGTTCCTGATGTCTCTCATGATGTGCTTCGGCGGGTTCATCCAGAACCGCGAGCACAAGGTGACGCTGAACAGCAAGGGTACGCGGGCCGCGCTCACGTTCGCGCGCAGCCTGTTCCGAAACGGCATGTCGAATGAGATCTTCGCCTGGACGGCGTCGTCGAACAACCTCGGCATGACGTCGGGCCGGCTGTCGATGGCGATGAACGCCATCTCGATCACCCGTACGGCCGAGCTCCAAAATCCCGACGTGGCCCGAAAGATCGCGCTTGCTCCGATCCCAGCGGGCCCGAACGGCCGCAAGGGGCTCGAGCACGTCATGCACACCTACATGATCTGGAAGTTCGCGCGGAACATCAAAGGCGCCAAGAAGTTCCTCGCCGATCTAGAGATCACCTACAACGGTGCGTTCCTGAACAGCAAGTACTACAACTTCCCGGCGTGGCCCAAAGCGGTCGCGAAGATTCCGGCGAAGCTTGCCGCCGACGACGCGAGCCCGAAGGGGAAATACAAGATCCTCGACACGATCAGCAAGAAGTACACGTACAACGTCGGCTATCCCGGCTTCGCGAACGCGGCCATCGGGGAGCTCTTCGACACGTACAAGATCCCGGAGATGTTCGCCAAGGTCGCCCGCGGAGACCTGACTCCGGAGGCGGCGGCGCGCGACTACCACCGCCAGTTCGAGCGAGTCTTCGCCAAGTGGCGGAAGCAGGGGAAGGTCTAAGCAGGAGGCGCCCCGTCC
>JACCTQ010000301.1 GCA_013812265.1 Actinomycetota bacterium | reverse complement strand
CCCTAACGCGATAGAGCTTTTGTCGCCGAAGGCGGAAAAAGGTCCATGAGCCCGCAACCGCTAGGGTCGCTGCACGGCTTCGCCGTCACCTTCCGGCAGATCTTCCGGAAGCCGATCACGCAGCAGTACCCCGAGTACAAGCGCCCTCTGTACCCGCGCTTCCGCGGGCGCCATCGGCTGAACCGGTTCGAGAACGGCCTGGAGAAGTGCGTGGGGTGCTCGCTCTGCGCTGCCGCTTGCCCCGCAGACTGCATCCGCGTCGTCGCCGCCGAGAACACGCCGGAGAACCGTGTGTCGGCGGGGGAGCGCTACGCGCGGATCTACGAGATCAACATGAGCCGCTGCATCTTCTGCGGCTACTGCGAGATCGCGTGTCCGTTCGACGCGATCACGCTCGGGAACGAGTACGAGATCTCGGAGTACTCGCGCGACGACCTGATCTACACCAAGGACATGCTCCTGGCGGAGCCGCGCAAACGCGTCACCATCCAGGACCCGGAGCTCTTCGACACGCCCATCCCCTACTACAGGGCGAAGGCGTGATCGCTCCGCGCGCATTCTCGACCGCTTCGCGCCCGAGAATGCGTTACGAGTTGCGTGGTCGTTTGACCACCGTAAGCGTGACTCGTAACCTTTCAGGCACGCGCCGACAGGTGGGGGCCTGAAAGGTGGGTAATTTCCTCGTCTGGGTGGTCTGGGTGGCCGCTGCCTTCGCTTGCCTCGGTTCCGCCGTCGCCGTGATCACGTTCGCCAACCCGTTCTACTCTGCGCTCGCCCTTGTCGGCAATCTCGGCTCGCTGGCGGTGCTGTATCTCCTGCTCTCCGCCGAGTTCGTCGCGGCCGCACAGATGCTCGTGTACGCGGGCGCCGTGATGGTGATGTTCCTGTTCGTCATCGCCTACCTCGGCGGGCGGGCAGAGACCCCGTGGGCCGGGGGTCCCGGCTGGCAAGCGGTGGCCGCTGTGGGAGCGGCCGGCGCGCTGCTCGTCGAGATCGTCGTGGCGGTCGGCCTCAAGGCCGGCGGGCGCCTCTCCGAGGAGGCGGATGTGGACGCGTTCTTCGGCGGTCCACACGAGATCGGGCGCCTCTTCCTGACCGACCATCTGCTCGCGTTCGAGATCACTTCGATCGTGCTCCTGATCGCGGCCATCGGCGGCGTCATTCTCGGCAGCAACGCGCGCTCGGGGCCTGAATCAACAGGCGGATCTCCTGCTCGAGCCGGCGGGACGAGAAGCCCGGCGCCCTCCATTTCGGCCGCGCAGCCCCCCGAAGGGGAGGCCGCCCGATGATGGGGCCCGAGATCAACGCCTACCTGATCCTGGCAGCCTTTCTGTTCGCCACGGGTGCGCTCGGCGTGCTCATTCGGCGCAGCCCGCTGATCGTCCTGCTCTCGCTCGAGATCATGCTGAACGGGGCGAATCTCGCCTTGATCGCGTTCTCACGGCGGTTCGGGGAGATCGACGGCCAGATCTTCGCGCTGGCCGTTATGGCCGTGGCCGCGTCGGAAGTCGTCGTCGGCCTGGGCCTGATCGTGGCGATGGCGAGACGACACCTGGATCTCGATGTCGACAAGCTGACGACGCTGCGAGGCTAAGGGACACTTGACCGCCGCCGCCTGGGTCTGCCTGCTCGCGCCGCTCGCCGGCGCGCTGCTCGTCACGCTGCTCGGAACGCGCCTCTCCCGCGACGGCGCCGGATACGTCGCCACCGCCTCCGTCGCCGTCGCGTTCGGCGCTGCTGTCTTCTCCTTCTTCTCGCTGCTGGGGCGCGATCCCGAGGACCGCGCTGCGCGCTCGGATGCCTGGACCTGGCTTTCCGTCGGGGATCTCGACGTGAGCCTGGGCATCCTCGTCGACCCGCTGTCAGTGCTGATGATGCTGATCGTCACCGGAGTGGGGGCGCTGATCGTCGCCTACTCCATCGGCTACATGCACGGCGACGACGAGGAGCGCAGGTTCTTCGCGTACATGGCGTTCTTCGTGTTCTCGATGCTGCTCCTGGTCGAGTCCGGAAACTTCCTCATCCTGCTCGTCGGCTGGGGCCTGGTCGGCCTCTCGTCCTATCTGTTGATCGGCTTCCACCACGAGCGTCCCAGCGCGATCGCCGCGGCCAAGAAGGCGTTCATCATGAACGCCGCCGGCGACGCCGCCATGGCGCTCGCGCTGTTCCTCCTCATCGTCAACACGGGCGCACTCGACTACGGCGGTGTGTTCGGACAGGTCGAGCAACTGGCGTCGGGCGAGTGGGTGGTCAACCTCGTTGCGCTCGGGCTCCTGGCGGGCGCGGTCGCCAAGTCGGCGCAGATCCCCCTGCACACCTGGCTCCCCGACGCCATGGAGGGCCCGACCCCGGTGAGCGCATTGATCCACGCGGCGACGATGGTGACCGCGGGTGTCTTCCTGCTCGTCCGTTGCCACCCGATCTTCGAGGCCGCTCCGAGGATCCAGGACCTCGCGGCAGGCATCGGCGCGGTGACGCTCCTCGTCGCGGGCCTGATTGCACTCGTCCAAACGGACATCAAGCGCGTGATCGCGTACTCGACGATGTCGCAGATCGGGTACATGTTCCTCGGCGCTGGGCTCGGCGCCTACGCGAACGGCATGTTCCACCTGATGACGCACGCCTTCTTCAAGGCGCTGCTCTTCCTCGCCGCCGGCATCGTGATTCACGCACTGCTCGGGGAGCAGGACATGAGGAAGATGGGCGGACTGCGCCGCCTCCTACCACGAACCTGGCTGTTCTTCCTCATCGGCGGCCTTGCCCTGGCGGGCATGCCGCCCCTGTCCGGGTTCTTCTCGAAGGACTCCGTGCTGGCCTCGGCACTCGACGCGGGAACCTACGGCCAGATCCTCTGGGTAGCCGGGCTGATCGGAGCCCTGTTGACCGGCATCTACACGTTCCGGATGATCTTCATGGTGTTCGGCGGAGAGCCCTCTGCCTTCGTCCAGGAGCATCTCCACAAGGAGGGCGACGCGGAGGGCCCGTTCTGGATGACCAGCACGGTCGCCGTTCTCGCCCTCCTCGCCGTGGTGGGCGGTTGGATCCAGATCGCCGGACTCTGGCATCCGCTCGCAAGCTTCCTGGATCCGATTCTCGCCGTCGAACGCGAGCATCTCGCTCTGCGTGAGCCGAGCGGCTGGGAGGATCTGCTGACGAGCGTGCTCGCCGTCGGGCTCGGCCTGGTCGGGATCTGGCTCGCCTGGCGGATCTACGGCGTCCGCCGCACCGAAGCGCCGGCGGGCGCAGGGCTCCGACGCGTGCTCGAGCAGAAGTTCTTCTTCGACGAGGTCTACGACGCCGTCTTCTATCGCCCGGCCGCCGGCATCGCGCGCATGTGGACCCGCTGGATCGAAGCGCCGCTCATAGGCGGCTCCCTGCGCGGACTCGCCGCAGGCACCCGTGATGCCGGCGGTCGGGTAACCCAGGTGCAGACCGGCTTCCTACGGAACTACGCGCTCGCCATCGCCGCCGGTCTGGCCGTCCTCGCAGTCGTGTTCCTCTCGGTGCGGGCATGACGGACTGGCTGACCACGATCCTGATCGCTCTCCCCTTCGCGGGAGCGCTCCTCGTCTGGGGCCTGCCGTTCAACCGCTTCTGGGCAGGCAGCATCGCGCTGCTCGTGTCGCTGGCGGAGGTCGGCCTCTGGATCAACGTCCTGGTGGACTTCGACTTCGGTGAGCACGGGTTGCAGTACGAGCAGCAGGTCACGTGGCTCAGCGACCTCGACATCTCGTACCACGTGGGCTTCTACGGCTTCTCGCTCTGGCTTACCGGGCTGACGGTCGTCGTGATGGCCGCCGCCGTCGCCTATGCCTTCTGGGTGGGGCGCGAGCGGGCTCGCACGTACTTCGGGCTGATGCTCTTCTTGACTGGCGCCATCGTCGCTGTCTTCACGGCGCAGGATCTGCTGCTCTTCTACGCCGCCTTCGAGGCGATGTTGATTCCGCTCTACGTCCTCGTCGGGGTCTGGGGCGGAGGCGGACGGCTCGGCGCGACGATCAAGTTCGTGATCTACACCATCGCCGGCTCGCTGCTGATGCTCGTGGCCATCATCGCCTACGGGCTCTCGGAGGGGACGTTCGATCTCGTGGACGCGGGGACGAGCGGAAGCAGCTGGATCTTCCTCGGCTTCGTAGCCGCCTTCGCGGTGAAGGCGCCGCTCTTTCCATTCCACGGCTGGATGCCCGACGCGTATCGTGAGTCCTCACCCGAGGTCGCCGCCGTCCTGTCCGGAATCGTCTCCAAGGCCGCGGTCTACGGCTTCCTCCGCATCGCGATTGCAAAATTCCCCGAGCCGGCCCAGGACTTCCAGATCCCCATTCTGGTCCTCGCCTCGATCGGTCTGGTCTACGGCTCGCTGCTTGCGTTCCGCGCTCCTGATCTACGAGGTGTGATCGCGTACTCGAGCCTGGCCCAGATGAGCCTGATCGCGCTCGGGTTGTTCGCACTGAACGACCCCGGCTTCGACGGGGCCATCCTGCAATCGGTGGGCCACGGTCTGGTGTCGGCCACGCTCTTCCTGCTCGCCGGCGGCATCGAGCGGCGCTCCTCCACAGGCGAGCTGGCGCTGCTCGGAGGCATGGCGCGTGGACGGCCCGCGCTCGCGACCGTGCTCATGACGACCGGGATCGTCGCCCTTGCCGTCCCTGGCTCGGCGACCTTCGCGGGCGAGTTCCTGATCCTCGCCGGGGTTTTCCGCGAGGGCTGGCTCTGGGCCGTTATCGGCGCGGGCTCGATCGTCCTGGCGGCGATGTACATGCTGCGCCTCGTCTCGGCGGCTCTGCACGTCCGCAGGGGAAGCGCAGTGTCGGACGCGGCGCTCGACCTGCGACCCGCCGAGCTCGCGATACTGGTTCCGCTGGTCTCCTGCCTGCTCGCGCTGTCGGCCTGGCCCGGGGCCATCAGTGATCGCGCGTTCCCCGACGGCGGGAGTGCGAACTCTGTCAACGACAGACTCGCAGCCGCGCGCGAGACGGCAGACGGCTGGACGGCGTACGGACCACTCGAGGACGACCGGTGATCGACAAGCCATCCGTCGACTGGTTCGCCCTCTCGCCCGTGCTGGCTCTGCTCGGGGCGTCCGGGATCGCGCTCCTGGGCGCCGTCCTGATGCCGCGGCGAGTGCGTGGGCCGTTCGCCGCGACCGTGGTGGCGCTGGGGTTCGCCGGCGCCCTGACTGCGGCCGCGCTCGTCTATGCCTTCACCGACGAGGCCACCTCGATCGTCGCGGATGCGGTCCGCCGCGACCGCTTCGCTGCTCTGGCGCAGATGATCGTCGCGGGCTGCGGATTGCTCGCCGTGGGCATCTCCTACGGCGGGCGCAGAGGCGGGCGAGTCGAGGCTGGGGAACGTTCGGACAGGCGGACCGCCTCCGGCGGACCGCTTTTCGGACAGGTCGCCGACGTGACGAGCGAGTACTACGCACTGCTGGCAGCGGCGGGGGCCGGCATGGCGTTCCTCGTGAGCGCAAACAACCTGATGACGCTCTTCCTGGCGCTCGAGTGGTTCTCGATCGCCCTGTACATCCTCTGCGCGATCGACGTGGATCGGATCGCGTCGCTCGAGGCCGGCCTCAAGTACCTGATCATCGGCAGCTTCGGATCCGGCGCCCTTCTGTTCGGGTCCGCGCTGGTGTACGGCGCCACCGGCGAGCTCGGCTTCGCCGAGATCGCGCGAGTGCAGGCAGCTCAGGGCCTCGCCGACGACCCGCTTCTCCTCGCCGGACTCGCCATGATCATCACCGGTCTCGCGTTCAAGGCCTCGGCGGCTCCGTTTCACATGTGGACCCCCGATGTCTACGAGGGCGCGCCCACGCCCGTGACCGCCTTCATGTCGGCGGCGACGAAGGCGACCGCCCTGCTGCTGATGCTGCGGCTCCTGACGACGGCCTTTCCGGAGCAGGAGGATCTCTGGACGATCGCGGTCGCCGTGATCGCCTGCGCCTCGCTGGCAATCGGGAATCTCGCCGCCCTGGTTCAGCGCAACGTCAAGCGCATGCTCGCGTACTCGTCCATTTCGCACGCCGGGTTCATGCTGATCCCGATCGCGGCCAACAACGCGCTCGGGGGCAGGGCGCTGCTCTTCTACCTCATCCCTTACGCCGCCATGTCCCTGGGCGCTTTTGCGGTCGTCGCCGCTCGCGAGCGCGAGCTGGGCGAGCCCGTCACGCTGGACAACCTCTCGGGCTTCGGGTGGGAGCGGCCGCTGCTCGGTATCGCGATGTGGGTGTTCATGCTCGGTTTCGCAGGCCTGCCGCTGACCGGCGGCTTCTGGGGCAAGTTCCTCGCCTTCTCCGCCGCCCAGGATCGCGGCTGGACCTGGCTCGTGATCGCCGGCGTCGCAGCAACCGTCGTCAGCCTCTACTACTACCTCGCCGTCGTGCGGGCGATGTACATGCGCTCGGGCGCGGAGCTACAGCTCTCGGGCACCGCGTCGAGCGTCGCAGCGGGTGGCTCGCCTCCACGCGAGGCCCTGCTCTCACTGTCCGTGGTGGCTGCGCTGATCGTCACCGTCGGGACGTTCTTCGCGGTCGACCCGGTCACCGAGCTCGCCCGGGACGCGGCCGCGTCGTTGCCGTTCTAACGGTCTAGGGGCCTAGTGCTCCACTACGGCTCCGTTACGCCGGCCGGCTGCCGGAACTGCCCCACGAGCGCGACCAGCCCCTCCGCGCACAGAACGCCGAGGCAGGCTACGAGCGCCGAGTCCGCGAGGCGGGTAACAGTGCCGTCGAACAGGATGCTCGCGCGCGTGGACGCGCCCACGACGATCAGAGCAAGCCCGGCTGCCCACAGAATCGCCTGCAGCGTCAGCGTCTCGTCGGCGAGCGAGTGCTCGCGATCGAGCAGGTCCCCCAGGGTGTCGAGCGCAGCAACGGATACCGCCGGGACGGCGGCGAGGAGCGCGTAGAAAGCGAGCGTCTGGTGCGAGGAGGCGTCGGCGGCAGCGGCGACCAGGAGGAGACCGACAGGAAGCACACGCCGGAACACACCGCGTAGGTTCGCGCTCCGGTCGGACGGTCCTTCGTGCGTCTGTAGAAGTTAGGCTGCCGCGAGCATGGCAGGCACTTCGTTGACCTGGCTCGGCCACGCCGCCTTTCGCCTGGACACGCCCGGCGGCAAGCGAATCTACGTCGACCCCTGGCTCGGGAACCCGAAGTGCCCGGAGAGCGAGCAGGAGCCGGAACGCATCGATCTGATCGCGCTCACGCATGGTCACGACGATCACGTCGGCGAGACCGTCGACCTCGCCCAGCGCTTCGCCTGTCCCGTGGTGGCACTCGTCGAGTTGCGCGGCTGGCTCGCAGGCCAGGGCCTCCCTGAGGACATGTCCGAAGCGCCGAACAAGGGTGGGACGGTGGAGAAGGCCGGCGTCAAGATCACCCTCACCGACGCGAACCATTCGAGCAGCGGCTTCGAGGACGACACCTTCGTCTATCTCGGCGAGCCCGCAGGCCTGGTGATCGAGCTCGAGGACGGGTTCAAGATCTACTTTGCAGGCGATACGAACGTCTTCGGTGACATGCAGCTCATTAGCCGCATCTACGAGCCGGACGTGGCCGTCCTCCCCATCGGCGGCCACTTCACCATGGGACCACGTGAAGCAGCCGCCGCGCTGGAGCTGCTCGGTGTGACGCGCTGCGTGGCTTCCCATTACGGCACGTTTCCGCTGCTGATCGGAACGCCGGAGCAACTTCGAGACCTCTCGCCGGACGTCGAGGTGCTGGCGCCTGAACCCGGCGAGACCATCTCTCTGTGAGAGAGCGCTGGTTCGGCGCCACGGGGCGTCGCGTCCCCGAGATCGCCGTCGAGGGCGAGGACATCGTGCTCCGCGACGAGACGCGTGCCGAGGTCGACGGTCAGCTCTACGACGTCTTGCTGGTCTCGCTGCCCCTCTCCGACGAGCGTCTTTCAGAGGCGCACGCCGAAGGAGTTCCCGTGGTGGTGCGCGCGAGCACAACGGAGCAGGTGCAGGACGCGCTCTCGCGGCCGGAGGTCGCTTGCGCGGCGATCCCCGCGGCGGTGCGGGGGCTGCGCGAGCTCGATCTGACAGAGCTCACCTATGGGCCTGTGGCCGACCAGCCGGTCTCGACGTATTCCATCGTGGCGTGCGACCTCGACGCCGGCCAGTGGGGGGTTGCAGTCCAGTCGAAGTTCCTCGCCGTCGGGTCGGTTGTCCCGTGGGCGGAGCCGCTCGTCGGAGCGATCGCCACACAGGCCTACGCGAACCCGCGCTACGGGCCTGAAGGCCTCGAGCTCCTTCGCGGCGGCCTCCAGGCAGCGGAGGTCGTCGAGCGGCTGACCGCGGCGGACGGCGGACGCGGGCAGCGGCAGGTAGGCATCGTGGACGGGAAGGGTGGAAGCGCCACCTATACGGGATCCGATTGCCACACTTGGGCGGGCGGCAGAACCGGTCACTGCTACGCGGCCCAGGGAAACATCCTCGTATCCGGAAAGACGGTGGAAGCCCTCGCGGCCACCTTCGAGAGCGCGGCGGGGACCCGGCTCGCGAACCGGCTGCTCGACTGTCTTGCGGCTGCGCAGGCCGCGGGAGGAGATAGCCGGGGGCAACAGTCCGCCTCGCTGCTCATCGTCGAGAAAGACGGCGGTTACGCGGGGCTCTCGGACCTATTGGTCGACCTCCGGGTGGACGACCATGCGCACCCCATCGAGGAGCTGCGCCGGCTGTACGGGCTCCACGACGCCCTCTTCGGCAAGACTCCCGACGGAGAGTGGCTCGACCTCGACGACGCCCTCGCGCGCGAGTTGCGCGAGCGGCTCGGACGACTTGGTTTCAACGGCGAGCTCGACGAAGCCTTGTCGTCGTGGGCCGGCAAGGAGAACCTCGAGGAGCGGATCGACGGCGTGCAGCGCATCGATCCCGTGGTGCTCGCGGAGTTGCGGAGGCAGTCATGACGGAGCAAGGGTTCGACGTCGCGCACCTCGACGAGCTGGACTCGCTCCCCGTCGTGGGTGGAGGCCTGGTCTGGCGACCCGTCCGGCGCCACTTCGGCATCGAGGCCTTCGGAGTCAACGCGTACACGGCCGCACGGGCAGGCGATGGGGTCGTCGAAGAGCACGCCGAGGGACAGAACCACCACGAGGAGCTCTACTTCGTGGTCACGGGCGGCGCTGTTTTCACTCTCGACGGGGAGGAGATCGATGCTCCGGCCGGCACGTTCGTCTTCGTACAGCCGGAGACCCGTCGCGGAGCGGTCGCTCGCGAGGACGGGACAACGGTGCTCGCGCTCGGCGGCCGCCGAGGCGAGCCCTTCAAGGTCTCGGGCTGGGAATCGTCCTTCGCGGCGTTCGCCCTCCAGCGGAAGGGCGACGCCCAAGGCGCGCTCGCGGCGATGCAGGAAGGGCTCGAGCACTACCCGGATGCCTGGGAGGCGCACTACAACGCGGCGTGCCTCCACAGTCTGCTCGGAAACCTGGACCCGGCGCTGGAGCATCTGCGCCGGGCGGTCGAGCTGAACGCTCCGGAAGCTCGGCGGCTCGCCGCGGAGGACGCGGATTTCGATGCGATCCGGAACGATCCGCGGTTCGCCTCAACGATCGCCGGGTAGACGGATTCCGGCCGCAGCCTCACGCAACGCCGGGACCGGATCCGCCCTCGGCTGCGCGACCACCATGACAGCCGCATAGCCGTCTCCGGCCAGCGAATCCACGAGCATCTGCAGGCCGACCGCGAGCGCAAAGGCCTTGTGGGCCTGATCCTCGCCGAAGGGCACGAGGTCGTCGGCCTCGGCCAAGCCTGCCAGAACGTCGCCGTAGGTGACCTTGCCCATCGAGACGTCGGCGACGAGCGGGCGGCCGTCCGAGCTCGGCACCCCGATCGCAAGAGGATTGGTCCCGGCCAGCGGAGGGCCGCCTTCGGGGTGTCCCAGGCGGGGCGGTGAGGTGGCCGTCAGCACGGCCGTGAGGCCTCCCAGCGCCAGCCGCCGCACCCAGTAACCGAGCATCCCCGTGGGAAAGCAGCGGTGGGCGACGACCACACGCGCTCGGGAGGGCGGGCGTTCGAGTTGCGCGTCGCA
>JACCTQ010000299.1 GCA_013812265.1 Actinomycetota bacterium | reverse complement strand
GTCTCCATCTGGACAACGATCTTCTCGCCGACACGGAGACTCGAGTCGGTGCCGTTGTCCTCGATCTCGATAGCTTCGAAGAACGGCCCGTGGATCTCGCCGATCGTGGTCGCGAGAATCTCCCACGGCATCCCGCCGTCCTGGCCCATGAGAATCGGAATGATTGCCTCGCGCTGGTCGTCCGAGGCGGAGTCGATGAAGACCGCCATCTTCCCGTTGCCGTCGTGGATCGCTTTCGGCCAGTCGACGGCAGCAGCGACTTTTAGTCCGCTGAGATCGACGCCGTCGCGTTCGCCATCCTCGACGGCGAAAGCCACGATCCCCGTGCAGTTTCCGTGCGTCGGGAAGCCGTTGAAATTGCAGGGGCAACCGTAGGCGCAGTTGCATGCCTCGTAGTACGTTGCCTTCATCCGCCAAGCCGCCATCGAAGCTCCTTTCTCTGGCCAGCTCACGCTGACCGGTTGGCATATGACAACCCCTACGGACCGACCATGCCTTCACCCGGCCTACCGGGAGAGTCACTTCCGGGCATGTCCTCGTTCATCTGGCCTCCGTGCATAGCGGTTCTAACCGAAAGCCCGCCACCGCTGCGCGATCCGACACCATCGAGCGAGTCGATCGTACGACGCAACCTCCAAAGATTCAACCTCTGGCTCAGGGGAGGGCCCACCCGGTCGGCTCGGAGTCTTCGAGGCTACAGCGCCGAATCGAGGATCTCGGCGTGCTCGCTCTCCGGCGGGGTGCCGTAGGCGTAGAGCACGAGGTCCTCGTCGCCGTGGTTCGCCGTTTGCAGCGGTGTGCCCGGCTCGACGTGGACGAGACCGCCCGTGGGCACGTCCTGACGCTCGGGCGGGTCGCCCACGTACATCGTCAGCGTCCCGGCGAGCACGACGAAGGTCTCCTCCTGCATCACGTGTCTGTGGCGACGCCCTTTCGCGCCGGGCTCGTAACGCCACACGTTCGCGCGGGTGTGGGCGAAGCCGGCCAGCTCGCTCAGCTCGGCGACATGGCGTGGCGCCTCGTCGGGCTCGTGGGGGCGCGTAATCCACTCGAGCCCGTCGGGACGGATCACGCGAAAGGTCACGCCGGCAGCCTACTGATGCGGGAACGCCGGCAGACTCGGCGACGTGACTGCGCGTGCAAGGATCTGATCGTGCCGAAAGCGCCGTTCCAGATCCGGCCTGCGCGGGACGCGGATCGCCTGCCGCTCGCGGTGCTGTTCGCCGAGGTCGCCGAGGAGCGCACCGGAATCGCGACGGAGCCGCCGGTGGAAGTCGAGGCCCGCGCCGCGAGCTGGACGCTCGATGGGACGCTCGTCGCCGTCGCCGGCGGCAGCATCGTCGGCTCGCTGCACGTTGAGCCGAGCCGGTTCGGGTTCGGCGAGCTCGGGATGGCGGTCGCGCGCGATTGGCGCGGGCGCGGCGTCGGCTCGGCGCTCCTCGCGACGGCGATCGAGTGGGCGCGCGATCGGGGCCTGCACAAGCTGAGCCTCAGCGTCTTCCCGCACAACGCAGCCGCGATCGGGCTCTACCGGAAGTTCGGCTTCGTTGAGGAGGGGCGCCGCGTCAAGCACTTTAGGCGCGCGAGCGGCGAGCTCTGGGACACAATCGACATGGGGCTACTGCTCTGACGGCGGCGATTGGTTCAACCCAGGTGCTGCCCGCCGCTCGGCCTCGACAGCGATCTCCTGCAGTGAAGCTTGGACCGCCTTCGTCCAGGAGAGCGCGACGCGGGCGCCCCACCAGGCACCCAGCGCCCACAGGTCGGTTCCCAGCTGGCCCTCCCAGCTCAGCTCGGTTTCGCCGTCGACCTCCGCAAGGGTGAACGACTCGGCCACATGTGGCACCGGACCGCGCACGACGCGGAACATCACTCGATCCGGGCGCTCGAAGCGCACCGTCTCGACCGTCGTCGTCAGGCCACACTTGACCGGCGTGAAGTGCGCAGCGAGAACCATGTCCGAGCCCCGCTCCCACACCTGTAGCTTCTGCCCGAGAGCGCGCGCTGTCCGGCCGAGATAGGGCGCCGCGATCACATCGAACACAACCTCGCGCGGCGCGGCAATCCGACGTGTCACTGGGCCAAGCGGCTGAACCGTCCTGCCGACACCGAGATCGATTGTGATCGCGCCAGCCGCGTACAGGCGGTAGAGACGCCGCGTGGCAACAGACGCCGCGAGCGCGAGAATCGCCTTCCGCACCACCCCAAGTCTACGAACGCGCCGTGCGGGGGGATGCTTCTATGAAAGTCAAGCCATCGTCGCGCTGGCCTCGAGTAGACGGAAGAGATGACGAGCGACGTAGCGCTTGAGGCAGCGGATCGCTTCCCGCACACTCTTGCCCTCGCTACGGCGCCGCTGCACGTAGGCGATCGTGTCGGCATGCGTCTTGCGCCGCGCGACCACGATCGTATGCAGCGCGCGGTTGAGTTGGCGGTCACCGCTTGGGTCGAGGCGGTGGCGGACGACCTCGCCCGAGGAGGCCTCGATCGGTGCCGAGGCGGCGAGACGAGCAAAGGCGGCCTCGCTGCGGAAGCGCCCCTTGTGCGACCAGGAGACGAGCAGTTGGGCGGCAGTGATCGGGCCTACGCCGGGCTCGGCCAGCAGCGTGGGCGCGAGCTTGCGGACGAGCGTCTCGATCTCGCGTGCGAGCGCCCGTTCCTCCTCGCTCAGTGCCTGCACGCGCCTGGCAACAGAGCGCAAGGCGAGCAGGCTGCCGCGCACTTCCACGTCCCTGCTTCGCTCCGGGCGCAGGCGGGCGCAGCGGCCAAGCAGTCGTGCGCGCGTGAGGCCCCTGAGCTCGCCCCGAAGCGGCTCGGGCAGACAGACGACCAGTGCCCTCAGCTGGCAGAGGCCGGCGCGCTTGGCCGTCAGCGCGCCCTGACGCGTGCGTACGAGCGCCCGCAGCGCCTCCCGGCGCCCGCCCGCGCGGGGCTGAGCGAGCTTGCTGCGGCCGAGCAGGGTGCGCCCGGCCTGAAGCGCATCGATGGCGTCGCTCTTGGCGCGCGAGCGCCCCTCGCGCTTGGGCCGGCCGACCTCCAGCACCCGCTCGCCCCGCTGCGCGAGCAAACGAGCCAGACCGGCTCCGTAAGAGCCCGTGCCCTCGATCGCCCAGGCGCGGGGGCCGGGCGCGTACTTGGCCGCGAAGTCAAGCGCCTCGACGTAGCCGCCTGCGCTTGCCCTCAGCACAGCCTGGGCGACCAGGCCGCCGCTTCCCGCCTGAAGGGCAGCCACTGTGTGAAAGTCGCGGTGCGTGTCCACGCCGATCACGAAGTCCACTTCGTCTGCAAGCATCCCTCTCACCTCCAGCGTCGTTTGGGGGCTGTCGGTGCCGGTCTGGGGAGCAATCCGCGGCGGCAGGACTGTGAGGGGTCACGCTCTGTGAGCGGACAGGCTTCTGATCAGGCCAGCGAGCGGGGGCCAGGCCGGCGCCGCACTCTCCGCCCAGACAGATCCCACGAAAGGACACCCGGCGGGGTCAGTCAGGTCTCGGGTCACAGACGGAGAGCATCGACGTCAGCCTGGCGAGGGCCCCAGACGGACCCCTTCCACTCTCACAGATGGGTCTTGCAGTGCAACAGCAATCGGTCGCTCGGACCCACGAGGGTGTGGCGAAAGAAGGACGCGCATCCGAGTCAGGACACGCTCGCGCAAGTATTTCGCGTCTCCGAGACCTGTCGTCATCGCTGTTGCAGTGCAAGACCTGACCCCCTCCAGGCGACGGTTGGAAAGGGGACAAGCGCGGCGGCGTCATGATGGGCGCTCCGGAGATGGACGAGCATTCGACAACATTCCTCGAAGGCGACGTCGCCGAATCCGTTTCCGATACGGCGATTTCGGCCATATCCGTGTCATATGGGCAGCTATACGAAAAAGAACCTGAAGACCGAGGTCGAGAACCAGGCACCGAAGTTCGACATGCCCCCGGAGATGGAGGTTCGCTTTGCGCGGACTCCTCTCGGTGGAGAGACGCTCGGCCTGAGCCTCATGAAGCTCGCGCCCGGCTTCAGGATTCCATTCGGACACAAGCACGAGCAGCAGGAAGAGGTTTACGTCGTCGTCAGGGGTAGCGCGCAGGTTGCAGTCGAGGATGAGATTGTCGAGCTGTCCGAGTGGGATGCGATCCGGTTCGACAAGAACACCATGCGGGCGGTCGAAGCGGGGCCCGAAGGCGTGGAGTACCTCGCATTCGGCGCGGGCGAAGACCCGCGCGATGCCGAGATGGTGCCGAACTGGTGGGGCGCCCAGAAGAGCACCTGAGCGCTCGAGAAATCGATACGCCGGTAGAGTGACCGCATGGCCACGAGGATCTGGCCGCAGCCACTGATCGTCGTCCGCGACGTCCCGGCATCCAGC
>JACCTQ010000348.1 GCA_013812265.1 Actinomycetota bacterium | reverse complement strand
TCGCGCCCTTGGGCGGCTCCTCGCCTATGAGGTCCTGGATGACGTCCCCATGCGTGCAGAGCACCGCCGTCTCGTCGGCCAGCTCTTCGAGGAGCACGCCGACCGTGTCGCGCGAGCTGCCCTCGTCGAGCTCCCCGCGCTCCTCGACCGGAAGGCCGAGCCGCTCGGCGAGCGGGGCCACGGTCTGGACGCAACGGACGGCCGGACTCGACAGCACGCGGGTGACGCCGTACTCGAGCTCTGCGAGGCCTTTCGCCTGACGCCGGCCGCCGGCATCGATCGGCCTCAGCGCGTCGTCACCCTCCCAGTCCGAGCGGTCTCCCGCGCTCGCGTGCCTGACGAGGAGAACGGTCACCGCGCGGGTGTCGCCTCCGCGAGGGACGTGAGGACGGCGCGATCCCGTCCATAGGTAAGCGCCTCGGCGGCTTCGTCCACGGACAACCAGCGGACGTCGTCCACCTCACGGTGCGGCCGAAAGGTTCCCGAGATGGGACGCATCGCCCAGTAACGGACGAGCTTCGGACGTCCGTGCCGGTCCGAATAGGACGTCGAGGGCAGCTCTAGCTCGGCGGTACAGCGAAGGCCCGTCTCCTCCTCGACCTCCCGCAACGCGCATTCGAGATCGCTCTCGCGGGCTTTCGCTTTTCCCTTGGGGAAGGTCCAGTCGTCGTACCGGGGACGGTGGACGAGCAGGACCCGCAGGTCCTCGCCTTCCCAGCCCCGCCACACGATGCCGCCGGCAGCCCGAATAGGGTCGGTAACTCGTCTCAAACGGAGCCTGCGCCGCCCGACCCACTCCGACGCCCGAGCGTCATTCGACACGAGTCGTGGTCATCTCAGAAGCTGCAGGCCGCTCTGCTCGAGCTTGGCCCACGTCTTGGGCAGGGCCTCGCGAGCTGCTTGCCGGCGATGGGTCTGCCGCTCGGTCAGGCGGCCGGCGACGAAAGCAGCGCCCGGGTCTTTCAGGCGCGTCACCGCTTCGAGCAGGCGCTCCTTGGCCACGACCGCATCCTGGTGCTCTCCGACAAGATCCTGGAAGGCCTTCGCGCGCTTGACGAAGCGAGTGCCCGACTTGCCGAGGGTCGGCTCCGCGAGCTCCGCGGCGTAGCGCGCGCGCTTGCCGCTGATTCGCGTCCGGTGAAGAGCTTCGTCGTCCGGATCCTGGCCGAGCGCGCGCATCTGCGAGCGGAGCTTGCGGAACTCCTCCGCGATGACGTTCTGGGGCGAGTAATCCGCCCATCGCACTGGCAGGGCGTTGATTCCCCTCTCGATCTCTGCCAGCAGCGCTGTGTACCGCTCCGACCGTAGGTCGGCCAGCATGCGGCCTCGCGCGGCTTCGCGATCTGCCTCGAGAAGCGCGAAGAGCTTCTCGGCCGCAGCGGGGTCGGGAGAGGCGTGCTGAGCGGCCTCCGCACGGAGGTCGGCCAGCAGGACGTCGCGGTCTCGCACTGCTCCCAGAGAGTCGGCGAGCCACGCCAGCTCGTCCCGCAGCGGCTTCGCCCACTCCGGGTCCAGTGCCTCTCGGGCAGAGCGGAGGAGAGCCCGCAGGCGCCTGGTCGCGACCCGAAAGCGATGGAGGTCCTCGAGGTCCGAACCGAGGCGCGTCCCGGGGTCGTGCTTCACGATCTCCTCGTACTGCGCGCGCGGACGGCGTTGAATCGCTCCGATGCCGGAGAGCGCCGCCCCGTCACGTGAAGTGTCTGTCCCGGCCGCGGGCTCGATGCCGAGAGCGGTAAACAGCTTCGGGCGGTTGTCCCCTCCTCGCGCTCCCGCGCGCCGAAGCAACCGCTCCAGCCGCTCCAGGTCGGCCTCGGACCCGTCGATGAGCTCGATCTCCACCTCGTCGAAGCTCGCCTCTACGGTTTGACCGTCGAGCACGGACACCCGATCGATCACCACCTCGGCGACCGGGTGCTCGTTTTCCTGTACTCGGACGCCCGTCCGCAGCGTGCGCAGGGTCGAGACGGGCCGGAGCTCCTCGCCGCGCACCAGCGCCGTCAGCAGCTCGTAGATCTGCTCCGGGGCAACCGGACCACCTGCCAGCTCCAGCTCGAGGCGTGACTCTCCTCGCGGAAGCTTGAGCTGCCACAGGGCCCGACCGTTCTCGACCCGGCGGCGCAGTGTCGCGCCCGCCCCGGTCAGGCGCTGGTCGGCCGTGTCGTAGTAGATCGAGTCGAAGACTCGCTCTGCGAGCTCCTCGCCCGGAAGCTCCGGCAACACGAAATCGGGATCGACGGAGAGCTTCAGCTCCCGCTCGTGTGTCTCGGTGACCGCCTGCACGGACGCATGCTAGCCCCCGGTCATTCACCAACCATTCACCGGTTCGCAACCATCGCGCGACCCTCGGCACTGCGTAACCCTTTCATTATGGTGCCAAGGGAATGGCGAAGGTTCTCATCATCGAGGACGACAGCGTCATCGCACAGGGCATGGCGAGACACCTTGCGGCGGCCGGCTTCGATCCTCTCGAGGTCCGAAACGGCGAGGCCGGCCTCGCCCGGCTTCGCTATGAGCGCCCCGACGTCTGTGTGCTCGATCTCATGCTTCCCGGCACCGACGGCTGGAAGCTGATCGAGACGGCGAGGGGTGAGGGCATCGGCACGCCGATCGTGGTCGTGAGCGCACGTGGGACGGAGCATGACCGCGTGCACGCGCTCGAGCTAGGCGCCGACGACTACCTCGTGAAGCCCTTTTCCATGAAGGAGCTGGTCGCCCGTGTCGGGGCGGCAGCCCGCCGCGGCGTCCGGCCCCAAGGGCGTCAGCGGGGAGAGCCGATCGAGATCGAGGAGCTACGCCTCGACCCGGGCAACGTGCAGGGCTACGTCGACGGGTCGAGCGCCGAGCTGACGCCGACCGAGTTTCGCCTCCTGTACGCGCTCGCGCTGGAACAGGGGCGCGTGCTGACTCGCGACGAGCTCTTGCAGCGCGTCTGGGGGAGAAGGGCGACGCATCGCGACCGAACGGTCGACGTCTTCGTGCGCAAGCTCCGCGAGAAGATCGATCGCCGATCCTCGCGGCACACGTTCATCCAGACACGTTTCGGCGTGGGCTACAAGCTCGAGCCGGTTCCGAAGTAGACCTCAGGCGGCCGCTCAACCGAGCGCGGCGAGCACCTCGTCCGTGTGCGTGGTCGGATTCGCCTTCGGCATGACCTTGCAGACCGAGCCCTCGGAGTCGATGATGAACGTGGCTCGAGCGAGCGATGTCTTCCCCTCGCGGGTGACGCCGTACGCCTCGCCTGCCTTCCGCTCCGTGTCGGCGAGGAGGGTGAACGGCAGCCCGTACTTGGCCTTGAATCTCGCCTGAGCGCGCACCGTGTCGGAGCTCACCCCGAGCACGACCGCACCTCGCTGCTCGAACTCGCGGTACGAGTCACGGATGCCAGACGCCTGGGTCGTGCACCCCGGGGTGTCGGAGCGAGGATAGAAGTAGAGGACGACGGGGCGCCCGCGGAAGTCCGAGAGCGAGATCTTGTCGCCCGTGTCCGACTCCAGCTCGAAATCCGGTGCCGCTGACCCTTCCTCGACCATGCGAGGATCGTAGATGCTTGTCGTGGAGTGGGCGTGCGCTCATCTCGCGACAACCCCGGAATACGATGCTGAAAACCCACGCGATCATCGGACTCGCCGTGCTCGTCGTCGCCCTCGTCGCTGTCATCGCCGGCGGGCTGACCTACCGGCGAGGCGCCGAGCCCCGGGGAATCGTCAATCAACTGCTGGCCCTCGGCCAGACGGTGCTGATCGCGCAGGTGGCGCTCGGCTTGCTCCTCCTCTCCGGGGAGCGCCGGGCGAACGACGAGCTGCACTACGTCTACGGGTTCCTCGCGCTCGGTGCCGTGCTCTCGCCTTGGCTGTACGCCCCTACCGATCCCCGGCGACGGCTCGCCTGGTTCGTTGGCGCTACGCTGCTCGCAGGTGCGCTCGCCACACGGGCGTATATGACCGGATCGTGAGGCGGTTCTTCTCAGACATGAACCCGACGTTGCGCGGGTTTCTCGTGATCGCCCTCATCGCAGGCGTCATCGTCCTGCTCTCGCTCGAGACGACGTTGTCCTCGCTGTTCGCCATCGCCAGGATCGCGTTCTTCCTCGCAATCGCGTTCTTCGTCTACCTCATGTGGCGCGAGCGACGCGGCGACATCGAGGGATGGTCGCGCCGGGCGCGAGTGGCGTTCTACGGCGCCGCGCTGTTGATCGTCGCCGATCTGGGGCTCTATTTCTGGGCGGGCGCCTCGGGTCTCACCGCGATCGCGTTCCTGCTGGTGCTCGCGCTTTCGGGGTTCACGATGTGGCGCGTGTGGCGCGCCGAGCACACGTACCATTGATTCTCAGATGAGCGGCCAGTACGTCGCGTACACCTTCTACCGGGTGGATCCGGCCTGGCGGCGGCTGCCCATCGAGGAGCGAAGCGCCGGCAAGGAGGCGTTCGCCGACGTGGTGGAGGAGTGGGGAGGGCGAATGGACGCGCTTCGTGCGTACTCGGTAACGGGCGTCCGGCCGGACTGCGACTTCTTCCTGTGGAAGATCACCGAGCGGTACGCCGACCTCGGCGATCTCGGCGCCGAGCTGAACGCCACGCCGCTGGCTGCGTACCTCGAGACGCCCTACTCGTATCTGGCGACGACCAAGCCTTCTTCCTATAACGACCCCCGCTCGAGACGGGGGCGGCGGATCGTTCCTCGCGGAGCGCCTTACCTGGTGGTCTACCCGTTCGTGAAGGTGCGCCCGTGGTACTCGCTTCCGTTCGAGGATCGTCAGCGCGTCATGCGCGAGCACATGGAGATCGGGTCTCGGTTCGTGACGATCACGAATCACACCACCTACTCGTTCGGCATCGACGACCAGGAGTTCATGACGGCGTTCGAGTGCGAGGAGCCGTCAGATTTCATGCATCTGATGCTCACGCTCCGAGACAGCGAGGCGAGCCGGTACACCGAGCGCGACACGCCGATCTTCGTCGGCACGAGCGCCGACATCCGCGTGGCGCTCGCTGCGCTCGACGGCGCCGCGGCTCGC
>JACCTQ010000285.1 GCA_013812265.1 Actinomycetota bacterium | reverse complement strand
TCGTCTCGTCCTCGGCGATCAGAACCCGCATCGAGCATTAGTCTCGCACCGCGCATCGTTCGGGGCGAAGCTCGCTTCCAGCGAAAGGCGCTTGTGGCTCAGAGCCACAAGGATCAGCGCCGGAGGTGAGCGGCGGGGATCAGCGCCGGGGTCAGCGCCCGGGGAATCGGCGCCCGGTTTGCGCCGGAATCACCCGCTCGAAACGGGCCCGCTCGCTCGGGTTGTTTGTGGCTCAGAGCCACAAACTCCGCGCGCGCCCACGTCCTCGTCGCTCAGTTTTCGCTCGGGTTGGCTCCTTCGAGCGACTGCGCGAGCATCCACGGGTTGCCATCGGGGTCGTAGAACGTGGTCAGCTTGACCATGCCCTCGATCTCGTACGTGTCGCCGTCGAAACGAGCACCTTTCGATTCGAGGTGCGCGCGTGCCGCCACGATGTCCTTCACACCGAAGGTGGGCGTCGTGCCGCCCTCGAACTTCGGATCCTCGGTCTGACCCAGGCCGATCGAGACGCCGGGCGTCCCCGTGGCTACCTCGGCCCAGCCGTAATCGGCGAGCTTGTAGATCTCCTCGCAGCCGAGCGCCTCGCGGTACCACGCGAGCGACTGCTCCAGGTTCGAGACATTCACCGAGATAACGATGTTGCCGGCGTACTCGAACGGCGCTCCCGCCGTGCTCGTCGCCTCCGCCGTTGCCTGCTCCGTCACCGTCGCCTCCCTTACATCGTTTGCCGCAGAGTCTCGTTTTTATACTACAAATACTTCCGTGTCAACCCTCGCGCAGCTCCTCAACTACCGCTGGTCTCCCGCCGTCCTCGCCGAGTTGCACCGGGGCCGCGCGGGCGGGCGCTTCGTGGCGCTCGCTCACTTCGTTGGGCTGCCACGGGAGTCACTGCGCCGCACCCTCGCCGCTCTGATTGAGGGCGGGCTCGTTCGCCGCAACCCCGGGTACGGTCATCCCCTCCGCCCCGAGTACGTCCTGACGGCGCGCGGCACCCTGGTCGCGCCGCACTGCGCAGAGCTCGTCGCGATCCTGAATGGGCTCGACATCGAGGAGGTCGCCCTCAAGAAATGGTCGTTGCCAGCCGTGATGGCGCTGCGCGACGGCGGACGGCGGTTCGGCGGGCTCCGGTCGGAGCTCGAGGATGTCACTGGCCGGGCCCTGACGACTACGCTCAAGGATCTCGTCGCCGCACGCCTCGTCACCCGGGTGGTGACGGACGACTACCCGCCTGCGACCGTGTACGCGCTGACGCGGAGCGCCAGGCCGCTACCTCCCGTGCTGCAGCGGCTCGTCTCGGCCCTCGTGGAGCCGCCGCGAGCAGAGCCCTGAGCCTCTGGCGCGAAAGCGACCTCGGCTCGCAGCCGATCAGCGTGCGGCACCCGAAGGTGGCGTGCTCTCCCACTTCTCGAGCAGCCCGCGCAGCTGCCGCGCGGAGGCGACGTCTCCCTGCCGTCGTGAATCTCGATCGCCTCGTGGACACAGAGACGCATCTCTTCGGGGCGCCCGAGCGAGCGCAGAACGTCGGCGAGCGCAATGAGGGCTATGGTCACGGTGCGAAGATCAACGCTCCCCTTGGCGATAGCCACCGCCTCGCGAGCAAGCACTTCCGCCTGGTGGGGGTCGTCCGCCCGTGCGAGCACCTTCGCTCGCACTGCCCTCCAGCCAAGCTGCGCGTCGTAGTTCCCAGCCGTAGCGGCCTGCTCCGACAGGTGGGTCAGGTCGAGAGCCTCTTTATGTCGATCTTGCTCGTACAGCACGTCCGCAAGCCGCCAGGCGATGCCCGTCAGCACGGCCTTGTCCCCCATCTTCTTGAGGATGTCGAGGGACTCGCGAAGCGCGGCTTCCGCGGCAGGAAGATCGTCCGCTAGCACCGCGATCCTGGCGGCAGCAGTCGCGCTCGAGGCATAACGAACTCGCTGGCCCAACTCCAAGAAGATCTCCCTCGCGCGCGAGTGCAGTCGGCGACCCTCCTCTATGCGTCCGCTCAGTGCCGTCAAGATCCCGAGGGCCGCGAGCGCGCTCGCCTCGAGGCCGAGTCTTCCCTCGCACGCGGCGAGCAGCTCCTGGCAACGCTCGATTCCATCCTTCACGGTCCTCGTTCCTGTGGCGACGGCGAGGCTCGGAAGAAAGCTGAGAGCTTGCACTTCTTCACGCCGCGCACCGGCCCGTCTCGCGTGGACGAGCGCGCGCTCGACGGCGGGCTCCGCCTCGGACCAGCTCTCCACGGTGTGCACCACCCTGAGCCAGGCCTGGGCAAGCCCACGATCATCCCCCGCTTTTCCGAGGTGGCGGATCGCTTCTTCCAACTCACGCTTGATCTCGGCGACATCGGCCTGCGGGTTCGTGCAGGTCTGGAGCCGGACTCGCGGGAGCAGGGCAAGTGCTTCCATCCGAGCGTCGCCGAGCGCGCTCGCTCGCTCCGCCGCCTCGGCGATGACGCATTCCGCCTGCGCCAGGTCGCCCGCCTCGATTAGAGCCTCGCCGAGCTCGGCGAGCACCCGTACGCGCTCGGGCGCATCTTCCGGCAGCAGGACCACGCCCCGAGTCAGCAGACCGACGGCTGCCGAGACGTCCTGGCGGGCGTCGGCCTTCCGGCCCGCCGCGACGAGGAGCTCGGACGCACGCGCGGCGGTCGACCGGGCGCTATCGTCGAGCGCACCCAGCTCCTCGCGGTAGCGAAAGGCGCGCTCGAGGTGGTGGCCGACGATCTCCTGCAGGTCGAGCGGGCTGTCGGCAACGCTTGCCTCCAGCCACTCGGCGAAGCGCTCGTGCAGGTCGGCCCGGAGCTCCTTGGGCAGCGACTCGTACGCGCTGTCGCGGAAGAGCTGGTGACGAAAGCGAAAGGCGTCCTGCCCGGTGAGCGTAGCCTTGCCCGGCCGGATCAGCTCCTTGCGCACGAGCGCCATCAGACGGGAGCCCAGCTCGGGTCGCGCATCGACCGGGGAGAGCTCCGAGACCGCCTCCCGGTGGAAGAGCTTCCCCTCCACCGAGGCGCGCTCGATCACCGAGCGCTCGCCCGTCGGAAGCCGGTCTAGGCGGGCGCCGACGAGAGCCTGGATCGTCGGCGGCACGGAGACCGTCGCCAGATCGTCGGCGGCCGACCACGAGCCGTTCTCCCGTCTGAGCAGGCCGTCGTCGACCAGCATCGCGAGCATCTCCTCGACGAAGAGGGGATTGCCTTCCGCGGCCTCGGTGATCCGTCCTCGCGCCTCCTCGGGAAACTGGACACTTCCCAGCAGGTGCTCGATCAGGTCGCCGCACTCGCCGTCCGTCAAGGGCTCGAGCAGCATCGACGTCGCGTTCAGCTTGCCGCCTGCCCACCCCGGACGCGAGTCCAAGAGCTCCGGGCGGGTGAGACAGACGAGCAGGATCGGGGCCTCACGCGACCAGTCTGCGACGTGCTCGACGAGATCGAGGAACGTGGGCTCTGCCCAGTGGATGTCGTCGAAGACGACGACGAGCTGCTTCTCGCGCGCGAGCTCTTCGAAAAGCTTGCGGATCGCCCAGAAGGATTCCTCCGTCGTCTCTTCGGGCTCGCCTATCCCCAAGAGCTCGGCCAGACGCTCCGCCACGAGAGCAGCGTCGTCGCCGTCCAGGAGCGAGGCGATTTTTCCGCGAGCGACCTCGGCCGAATCCTGGGCCATCAAGCCTGCCGCTTCGGTCACCGCCTCGACGATCGGCCAGAACGTGATTCCCTCGCCGTAGGCGAGGCAGCGGCCACGCAGCACGGTCGCGTCCGCCCCGACCTCCTGCACGAACTCCTCCGCCAGCCGGGACTTGCCGATGCCCGCAGAGCCGAGGACCGTGAACAGGTGGCACGTGCGCTCCCGCGCGGAGCGCCGGAACGCGTCCCGCAGCAGGTTCAGCTCGTGGTCGCGTCCGACGAGGGGCGAGTCGAGACGCCGGCTCGTGCCCGCTACGCCTGGCAGAACCTCCAGCAGCCGGTGGGCCTCGACGCTCGCTGCCTTCCCTTTGAGAGCGAGCGGCTCGCTTCGCTCGACGCGCACGGCATCCCTAACGAGCCGATACGTCGCCGCGCCGAGCATGATCTCGCCGGGCCGACAGGCCCGCTCGAGCCGTGCCGCGACGTTGACGGCGTCCCCCGTCGCGAAGCGCTGGCCCGCGGCCGTGTCGCCGGCGACGACCTCGCCGGTGTTCACGCCGGTGCGGATCTCGATCACGAGACCCCGCTCGCTGTGGAAGTGCTCGTTCAGCGTCGCGAGTCGTTCACGCAGCTCGGCCGCTGCGCGCACGGCGCGCAGCGCATCGTCCTCGTGCACGACGGGAACGCCGAATACCGCCATCACCGCATCGCCGATGAACTTCTCGACCGTGCCGCCGTGACGCTCGATGACGGCCTTCGCCTCGTCGAAGTACCCGTCCATCACCCGCCGCACTGTCTCGGGATCGATCCGCTCGGCCGTCTCGGTAGAGCTGACGACATCCGAGAACAGGATCGTCACGGTCTTGCGGACGTCGCGCCGCGGCCTCGCCTCGCTGGCCAAGGGAGCGCCGCACTCCAGGCAAAACTTCGCTTGCTCGGGATTCTCGGACGCGCACTGCGCGCAGACACCCATGCGGCAAGTCTAGGCGGGAAAGACGACCTCGGCCCGCGTCCCGGCGCCATTCCGATGGAGCGAGAACGTCCCGCGCAGCTCGTCACGGACCAGCGCCTCGACGATCGAGAGTCCCGTGCCGCTGTCGAAGCTTCCGCCGCCCTCGCCGTCATCCTCGACGGTGAGCACGACGTCGCCGTCACGCGTGACGAGCTCCACACGGACCTGCCCGCCCCCGTGCTCGAGCGCGTTCTGGAGCACCTCGCTGAACACCAGCGCCAGTGCAGTCGCCCGGTGGCCCGCGAGCAACACGGGCTCCAGCGAGGACTCGATCCGCTTCCCTGCGGCCAGACTCTGGCCGAGCATGACGCGCAGCCGCTCGAGCAGCTCGCCGAGCTCGACGTCCTCGTCCCGCCGCTCGGTCAGCACCTCGTGCACCGCCGCAATGGCGAGCACGCGGTTGACCGAGTCGTCGAGCGCCTTGTGCGGATCGCGGTCGGCCGACCGGGCCTGGAGGCGAAGCAGGGACGCCACCGTCTGGAGGTTGTTCTTGACCCGGTGGTGAATCTCCTGGGCGAGCACGCCGCGCATCACCGCGCGCCCGTGCTCGAGTGCGACGGCGGCGTGGTGGGCGATCGATGCGAGAAGGGCGCGCTCCTCGTCGGTGAATGGCGCATCGCGATCGCAGACGAGCTCGCCGATCTGCCGGCGCTTCCAGCGGAGCGGTAGACGAACGACGT
>JACCTQ010000345.1 GCA_013812265.1 Actinomycetota bacterium | reverse complement strand
GTGTCTGCTGCCGGACCGGGACGTCGCGTGGGCCGGCGACGAGGAGAGGCAGCCGCCGTTCGAGGCGATCGCGCAAGGCTGCGGCCGAGAGAACGTTTACCCGCGCAGCCGCCAGCTCGAGCGCCAGTAGCAGGCCGTCGAGGGCGACGCAGATCTCTGCGACGGCCCTGGTGTTGGCGCGCAGGTCGAAGTCTCGCCGGACAGCCCGGGCGCGGGCAGTGAAGAGCGCCACCGCCTCGTTCCTCGAGAGCCACTCATGGTCGTGCCAGCTCGCCGACGAGGGCGCGACGGGCATCTTGGTAGGCGTTGAGCGCTTCCGCCTGACGGCCCGAGCGGTACAGGGCCAGCATGAGCAGGTGCCGAAGGCGCTCCCGGTACGGATGCTCCATGACAAACGCATCGAGCTCGCCCGCGACCTCACCGTGGCGACCGAGTGCGAGGTCCGCTTCGATGCGCTCCTCGAGCACGGTCAGGCGGCGCTCATCCAGCCGTGATCTCTCGGTCTCGATGGACGGGGTGTGATCCAGGTCGGCGAGCGCAGGGCCCCGCCACAGCGCGAGAGCTTCCCGGAGACCCTCGGCGGCGCGGGTGGAGGTCGCCCGGCGCGCCTCCTCGACCAGTCGCTCGAAGTGCTGCACATCGACCTCGCCGGGCTGCACGCGGATCCGGTACGCGGTTCCCTGCGTCTCGATCCGCTCCGAACCCAGCGCTTTCCGCAACCCGTGAACCGCGACCTGCAGGGCATTCGCGGCCGAGCCGGGAGGCGAATCGCCCCACAGGCCGTCGATCAGGCGATCGCGCGGAACGACCTCATTCGGGCGCAGGAGGAGCAGCGCCAGCAGGGCTCGCTGCTTCTGTCCACCGAGCGAGATCGCGCGGCCGCCGCTCGTGACCTCGAGCGGCCCGAGAAGCTTGAACTCGAAGCCTGCGCGTTCGTCGGCCACAACCCTCTCCCACTTCTCAGAGCGGTCGAAGCGTCATCGTACGCCGGAGACCGTCAGGCGGCGTGAAAAGTGCGGCGAACGCTCCTCGGCTCCGCGCGCTTCCTCCATGGTCATTCTCGCGTCGTCCCATTCGACCGGTCCTCACGGAACCGGTACACAACGGCTTCCGCTTCGACACCAGTTGCGGGAGGTCAGCGCGCCCTCAGGCTGCGGAGTGCATCGTGGAGCGCGTGCCGAGGCGCCGTACTAGGGGCCTGTCCAGAAAGTGGCCGCGGTGGAGTGGCCGCGGTGGATGACGCGCGAGAAACTGCGCCAGGCGAGGACGCAGGGAGCGCCAATATGCGGGCATATTGGCGCGACCGAGGACGCTGCATGGCGGAGTTTGGCGCCCGTCAGGCGCCCTGGTCGACTTTCTGGACAGGCCCCTAAGCCGTCCGAAGTGCGGGTGACGCCGCGGCCCTGAGAGCCGCGGCGCCGCGCACGATCATTCCGCCGAGTGCCAGCATTAGGAGGGCGAGGATGACGAGCGCCCAGAAGAGTCGCCGCTTCACGATCTCTCCTACGCGCCCGCGGGTGCCGGGACGCCGGGCGATGGGGCGTACGTGGGCGTGTAGCCGACGAGCCGTCCGAGGGGGGCACCGAGGGCAAGCCCCATCCGCTGCAGCGCGGCCGGGGGGAAGGGAAGCTGCACCGTGTCGAAGTGCTCACGTGCGATCACGGCGAGGCGGAGCGGGTTCGGCATGCCCTTGCGGTTCGTCTTGCCGTCGGCGGCGAGGGCGAACATGGTCTCGATCAGCTGCTCGAACTGCAGAGCGGGGCGAATCTCACAGACGAAGTGAGCCTCGACGTCGCCGTCGTTCCAGAACTTGTGCGGCGTGCCCGCCGGCACCGTGAGCCGCTCGCCCGGACCTGCGGCGCGCTGCTCGCGTCCGACCTTGAAGCCGACGGAGCCCTTGAGCACCTGGAAGCGCTCCTCCTGGCTCGGATGGACGTGGGCGGCGGCGACGCAGCCGTTCGGCTGCACGATGCACTCGACGACGACCATCTCACCGTTCGTCTCGCGGGACGTCTTGTGGAAGACGAGCCGCTCGCCGGTGACGGGATTCTCGAGTATGTCTCCTGCGTGAATCATCTCTTCTCCTTTGCTCTCGCCCGCCGTGCGGGCTGTTGACGCTTCGGAGCATCGGCGGGGCCGCTTAAGATCGACTTAGGCATCGCTTAAGATGCAAGGGGGCGCAAACGAACTTCCGCATCCTGGGACCGATCGAGGTCGACGACGGCGGCACCGCCCTCACGCTTGGCGGGCCGAAGCAGCGGGCGCTCCTGGCGCTCCTGCTCCTGCGGGCGAACGAGGTCGTCCCGCGCGATCGCCTCGTGGACGCGATCTGGGGTGACGCGCCGCCCGAACGCGCCGCGAACGCGCTCCAGGTCTACGTCCACGGCCTTCGGAAGGCGCTCGGGTCGGACCGCGTCGTGACTCGCGGGCCCGGCTACGAGCTTCGGGTCGAGCCCGAGGAGCTGGATCTCCATCGCTTCGAGCGCCTCGTCGCCCAGGGCGCGCAGGCACTGGAGGAGAAGGACGCGGCCCGAGCTGCGGCGGCACTTCGTGACGCGCTGGCTCTCTGGCGCGGTGCCGCTCTCGGGGATCTTGCCGACGAGCCGTTCGCCGGCGCCGAGTCCGCCAGGCTCGAGGGGCTCCGGCTCGCCGCGCTGGAGCAGCGCATTGCGGCCGATCTAGAGCTGGGGAGCCACGACCACATCGGCGGCGAGCTGGAAGGGTTGATCGCCGAGTACCCGTTCCGCGAGCGCCTCCGCTGCCACCAGGTGCTCGCGCTGTACCGCTCCGGACGGCAGGCGGACGCACTCGCGGCCTATCAGAGAGCGCGTCAGGCGCTTGTCGAGGAGCTAGGGATCGAGCCCGGGCCTGAACTGCAGGAGCTCGAGCGGCGAATCCTGCAACAG
>JACCTQ010000258.1 GCA_013812265.1 Actinomycetota bacterium | reverse complement strand
CTCGCCGGTTTCCCACCCCGTCAGGTCACGAAGGAAGGCTATGTCCGTCGAAAGCGCGACGACTGAGCTGACAAGGCTCCCGGGCCTCGAGGTCAGCCAGTCCGTTGTCGAGGTCACCCCGGGCCACTCGATCACGCGCGGGCCGCAGAAGCGGCTGATGGTGTTCGCCGGCCGCTCGCACCCGGACCTCGCCCAGCGGATTGCCGAGCACATCGGTGTCGGCCTCGGCGAGATCGAGCTGGACACGTTCCCGAACGGCGAGACCTACTGCCGCTACCAGGAGTCCATCAGGGGCGCCGACGTCTTCCTGGTCCAGACGGGGTGCAAGCCTGTAGACGAGAATCTCATGGAGCTGTTGCTGATGATCCAGGCGGCGAAGCTCGCGTCCGCGAAACGGATCACCGCCGTCATCCCGTGGTTCCCCTACTCGCGCCAGGATCGCAAGGCAAAGCCGCGCGAGCCGATCTCCGGCAGGCTCGTGGCCGACATGCTCCAGCTCGCCGGGGCGGACCGCGTGCTGACGATGGATCTCCACGCGGGCCAGATACAGGGCTTCTTCACGATTCCCGTCGACCACATGTCGGCGTTGCTCCTCTTCGCACAGCATTTCCGCGATCTCGGCCTGACCGGGGAGGGCATCGTCTCCGTCGCGCCCGACGCCGGACGGGCCAAGTACGCGATCAGGTTCGCCCAGATGATCGATGCGGACTTCGCGATCATGCACAAGACGCGGCCGACGCGCGACCGCGTGGAGATGCACGAGGTGACGGGGCGGGTACGGGACCGGATCGCCGTCGTGGGCGACGACGTCACCACGACGGGTGGAACCCAGATCGCGGGCGCCAGGACGCTCAAGGAGCACGGGGCGAGAGAGGTCTGGATGTTCGTGACGCACTCGCTGCTCGACGCCGAGGGGCTCGAGCGGGTCGCGGCAGCCGACATCGCCGGGATGGTCGTCACGGACACGGTGCCGATCGACCCGATCCGGAAGCCCCAGAACGTGACCGTGCTGACAGTGTCACGCCTGCTGGCCGAGACGATCATGAACGCGTTCGCCGACGAATCCGTCTCGGCTATCTTCGGCGGCGAGAACCAGCTCTTTTAATCTGGGGGAAACCATGTTTCCCCCAGAGACCCTCTTCTTCATCGCTCGCCGAGACTCGCGTCGCTGAGGCTCCCGCCGAGCGGAGCTCGGCTCCGCCGGATCTTCGTTGGGGCACCAACAGCGATCGACGGACCCGGCCTCCCCGTTCGCAGTGCGACGCTTCAGCTGCGCCAACTGCTGGCGCGGCTCCTCTGGAGAAGCCGCCTTTACAGGCCGACACCGAAGTACCTCATGGCCTACCGGCCGGGTCAGCGCTCGCGCACTGCCCACGCGAGCGCGCCGACCAGCGCAGCCGAGACGAGCGCGAGCCGGCCGCGGTGCGTCGTCGCCCAGAGCTGAAGGCTGTGTGGATGCGACGTCGCTTCGAACATCCCGTGCGCGCCGGCGTCTCTCGGCACGGGCTCGAACAGGTTGTCGGGCCGGCTGGGGTTGGCGGGCTCGTCCGTCTGCTGCGCGTCGTAACCGGCTCGCGCAAGGTAGCGGTCGCCGAGGCCCGGGGCGACGGCGTTGCCGGCCATCGTAATCGTCGTCGGGAGGCCGACGTTCAGCTCGCGCCGGGCATGCTTCGCCGACCAGACAATCGCGCGAGCGGCCACCTCCGGCTGGTAGATCGGCGGCACGGGCTGCGGGTGATTCGGCAGGCGCGAGCGGCCGTGGTCGAACTGCGGCGTGTTGAGGGCCGGAAGCTGCACCATCGTCAACCGCACGCCGCTCCGGTCGTGGAGCAGCTCGCACCGCAACGATTCGGTGAAGCCTTGAATCGCGTGCTTGGCTCCGCAATAGGGTGTCTGCAGCGGGATACCCCGGTAGGCGAGCGCCGAGCCAACCTGGACGATCGTGCCGCGGTCACGAGGGCGCATGCGCCGCAGCGCCGCGTAGGTGCCGTGCACGGTGCCGAGGTAGGTGACCTCTGTCGCGCGACGGAACTCGGCGGGCTCAATCTCGTGGAAGGGGGCGAAAATCGTGGCCATGGCGTTGTTGACCCACACGTCGATCGGTCCGAGCGCCTCCTCGGCGCGCGACGCGGCGACCTCGACCGCGTCGAAGTCTCCAACGTCCGCGGGCAGCTCCAGCGGCTCGCCACCCGCCTCGCGCACGTCCCGCGCGGCGCCGGCAAGCCCCTCTGCCCCGCGTGCGAGCAGGCCGACCGCGGCACCGCCTCGGGCGAACGCGATCGCGGTCGCCCGGCCGACTCCCGACGATGCGCCGGTGACGACGACGACCTGGCGCTCGCCGCCCCCGCGGGCTACGCGCGCTCCTCGCTCGCCTTGTAGGCGAGCTGGATGAAGTCCGAGATCGCGATCGTCGCGAACACGGCCGCGACGAACCGCGTTTTCCGGGGCGCGAGCACCGAGCCGGTGAGGAAGCCGGCGGCGACCCACTGCGCGAGGCAGTAGGAGCACACCGCGAGCTCGCCGACGGCGAGGCGCAGGCCATGCCCCCGCGGCTCCTCCTCGATCTCGCCCGGCCCACCCTTCTCCTGGTAGCGCGTAAACGGAGCGCGGATAAAGCTCGTCACCTTGTCCTTGGCGAGCACGCGGCTCAGCTTCTCCGTTGCCGCGCCGAAGAGCAGCAGATCGCCGAAGCCGACTCGGTCTGGCATCCGGCCCGAGCGCCCTGCGGCGACGAGACCGGCGGCGAAGAGCGCGTTGAAGGCGCCGACGAGCGTGGCGTATCCGGCGAGCGGCCGCTCCTCGTCGGGCGAGTAGCCCGCGAAGAGTGCCGCCGCCTGGTCCGAGAGGGATTCTGTTGCCATTGACTCTCCTTTGAGGTCGTATGCGGGAGTATGCAGTCTTGCCGGCGCGGGCTCAAGCCGCGACGTCCGGACGGACTGGCACGAGGTGCGCGGATCCCTCCGGTGCATCGAGCGAGGCGGGGGCCGTTCCGAGATGCGCGGCGCGCGCGAGATTGACCGCCGAGGTCAAGAGCGCCGAGTGCGTGAAGCATTGCGGGAAGTTGCCCAGGAGCTCACCCGTTCCCGGCGAGATCTGCTCCGGGAAGAGTCCGAGCGGGCTTGAGCGCCCCAGCATCCGTTCGAATACATCGACAGCGACGTCGAGTCTCCCTGCGTGGGCGAGCGCGTTGACGAGCCAGAACGTACAGACCGTGAACGCGCCCTCGGCCGCGCCGCCGTCCGGAGCGAACCTGTACACGAGGCCGTCGATGCCGAGGTCGGCGATCGTGCGGTCGAGGTTGGAGCGCACGCGCGGGTCGTCGCTCGGCAGGAAGCCGACCAGCGGGATCAGAAGGTTCGACGCGTCGAGCTCGTCGACCTCGAACGACTGCCTGAAGGCGCCGAGCCGGTCGCTCCAGCCGTGCTCGAACACCGAGGCGCGGATCTCGGCGGCCGCGCTCGCCCAGCGGCCCAGATCGCCTGGCAGTCCCTTCTCGCGTGCGACGCGCAGCGCGCGGTCGAGCGCGACCCACAACATGACCTTCGAGTACACGTAGTGGCTCCCCTCGCCGCGGAGCTCCCAGATCCCGTTCCCCGGCTCTCGCCAGTTGACGGTCACCCAGTCGGCGAGAACCCGGTAGTGCGGCCACAACGCCAGCTTGTCCGCGCGCCCCCACGAGCACGCGCTTGCGAAGCAGTCGAGCACTTCGCCATAGATGTCCTGCTGAATCTGGTGGCACGCCGCGTTACCGATGCGCACAGGGCTCGAGGCGCGATAGCCCTCGAGGTGGTCCAGCACCTGCTCGGCGTGGTCCGAGCCGCCGTCGACGTCGTACATGACGTTCAGCCCTGACTCTTCGACCTCCGGTCGACCGACGCGCGTACAAATCCAGTCGAAGAAGGGGTCGCCCTCGGCCCGCTGGCCGGTTGCGTACCACGCGTAGAGGGTGAGCGCGGCGTCGCGCAGCCACGTATAACGGTAGTCCCAGTTCGACTCGCCGCCGATGATCTCCGGTAGCGAGGTGGTCGGCGCGGCGACGATCGCGCCGGTCGGCAGGTGCGTCAACAGTCTGAGCGTGATCGCGCTGCGCAGCACGGCATCGAGATACGGGCCTTCGTAGGCGCAGGTCTCGCACCACGCCCGCCACCAAGCAGACGCGTCGTCGAGCAAAGCTTGGGCGTCTCCCGGCCGTGGCATCTCGTCGTCCCACCCGAGCACGAAAGCGGAACGCTCGTCCGGCTCGAGCACGACCCGCGCGCTCGCCCCCTGTTGACCAATCGACGAGACGAGTGACAGGCTCGTCTCCGCTCCGGCTATGCGGAGGCCGACATCCCCGAGAGGCTCGAGCCTCGGCCGGTCCCGGGCGTAGTCGAAGGCGGGCCGGAGCACGCTCTCGAGCTCGACGCGGCCCGCGAGGCCCTCGCACACCCGGACCAGCACACTCGGAGAGCGCCCGTCAACTGGTGGCAACGCAGCGTCGAGGACGCGGACGGACCCGGTGCCCGTCTCGTGCACCGTCTCGAGCACGGCGGTGTGCTCCAGATACCGCATCGTCGAGTGGGTGCGGCTGCCCTCAGGCGCAAGCTGCCAATGACCGCCCGCGCTCGAGTCGAGCAGGCGCGCGAAGAGTGACGGGCTGTCGAAGCGCGGAAAGCAAGCCCAGTCGATCGACCCGTCACGGCTCACGAGCGCGGCGCCGTGGAGGTCGCCTATGAGGCCATAGTCGTCCAGCGGCTGGTAGGAGCGCTCGTTCACGGGGCGGTCACAGCCGGCCACGCTAGCGGCTCGGCCCTCTTCGGCCTATCCGAGATGGCTGTGAGGGTCGCTGCGGGCTCTTTCTCGAGGAGACGGTCGTCGAGTTCAGGAACGGGGCCGTGCATGCTTCGACGGAGCCGAGTCTGTTCCGTTGACCTTCGCGTCCAGCCCGATCGTACCTCGTACACTTGGAATCGTGACCAGATCTCCTCTCGGATGGATCTCCGTGGCCCTCGCCGCCGTGGTCGCCGCCGGCCCCCGCGACTGATCCTGTCGCGGGGGCCGGGGAAGCGGGGTTTGCCCATCCGCATCGTTGGTCGAGACGAGTCCCTTGGCTCCGATTCCTAGAGGCGCTCCAGCACCGGGCAGTTGACCACGATGCCGGTCGATCCGTACGGCTTGCCGTCCGGACCGGTGATCCAACCCTCTCGAACGAGTGAGAGGATCTGGAACTCGTCGATGACGCGAGCCCGGTAGCCGAGGTCGATCGCCTTTGGTGTCCAGAAGCCCAGGTTGAGGTCCCACGCGGGGCTGTAGTCGTTGGAGTTGTTCGGGACGCCCCCGATCGTGTTCAGCGGAGGGAGCGGCTGGCCATCCGCGTCGGTGTCACTCAGTGCGCTGTTCAGCCCCTGCCGCTGCGGGTTGTTCCGGCCGGTGGGGCCGTTCGCGGTCACGAACAGCCGCTCGACGGCGCTGAACGCGCTGTCATCGCGACCGACCGCCAGATCGGCGAGCTTCGGAGCGAAGGTGCCCTTGTCCAGTGTCGCGACCACCGCGTCCGACGCTTCCGTACTGATGTAGGTCACGGTCTGGCCGAAGCTGAACACCGGCGTGGCCTCGAGCGTGACCGTGCCCTGACCGTTGCTCTCGGCGTTGGGGCAGATGTGCACCACTCGATCGGCCACCAGATTGTAGTCAGGGGTGCCCGTACAGAACTTCTGGAGCGTCGCGGCGTCCACTCCCTCGGCCACCACCGGAGCGTTGTAGATCGGGGTGCCGGGTTGGTTGGTGATGCGGACGTACGGGCTGTAGTCCTTGTCGCCCACGCTGCCCGGCTGAGCCGTCTTGGGCGGGAAGAAGTTCGGCGCGGCGCCGGGCACGACCTGCCGTGCCGGCCCGAAGTCGACGCTACCCGACTCGAATGTCAGGCTGGCGTCCTTACCACCCAGCGTCGCCTCACGGGCCGCTGCCCCTGCGTAGCGGAGCTTGGCGGAGAAGTTCAGGCCGAGCGCATCCGCGTTTTCCTTGTCACTGCTGTCGGTGAGGATGAACCAGACGTTCTTGCCGCCGTCCCGATTTCGACCCCGATCGGTCTTCGACTGCCCCAGGTAGAGCGGCAAGGTGATCGTCTTGTGATCGTCGCTGATCGTGCCCGAGCGGAGCAACTGCTGCGGGCCGCGCAGATACTGATTACCGTCGGAAAATGACTCGGTGGGGGGCGGACCGAAGTACGTCTGCGGCACGGTTGCCCCTGTGGATGGGGGCGCCGGCACCGGATTCTGAGCTAACGACGGCATGACACCGGATATCGCCGCGACCGTCG
>JACCTQ010000343.1 GCA_013812265.1 Actinomycetota bacterium | reverse complement strand
GCGAGCCGCTCGGAGACCACTTGCATCTCGTGGTGACTCAGCTCGCCCCCCGTCCAGGCGAGAATGGCCGAGCGGTGGACTGAACCCAGAGAAGAAAGCGCGATGATCGAGTCCTCGCGCAACTGGTATCGGCCGATCTCGCGAGATAGGTGGAAGAAAAATGGATGCTCGTGGCGCTCGATCTTCGCCCAAACCTCCGGTATGGCGCGGTTCTCCGGCTTGACCGAGTTGATACGGAGGCACAGCACATCGCCGTGACCGGCGCGCGTCCGATCATGAAGGAGGAGCACCGGCCGCAGGCGTGCTTCAGAGACGATTCCCGCCGGCCTCCCTTTGAACTGCCTCGCCCAGTCTTCGATCGTGCGACAGACGACCCCATCAGGCAGGGTCGCGGGAAACGAGGGAGCGAAAGGGAAGAGAGCCAGACAGATGCGCCCGCGGCGGAGCTCCGCCGCGTCGATCGGCACGCCTAGTCGATCGCCGCCGCGATCAGCGCGTTCTCGCCCTCGGTCGACGCCCGATCCTCGGCGAGCGCACGCTCGAGTCGCATGTCGTCGTTCGACATGAAGAGCTCGGAAGGGACACGCGCGTCCTCCTCGAGCAGCTCGAGAAGTGGCGCGATCAGTGCAAACTGATCCTCGGAAAGAACGACATGCCGCCGGCGGCCGTAGTGAGTGACAGCGACGACGTCGTGCCGCTCGAGTGCCTGAACCGCGGCCGCGGGGAACCGGACCTCGTGGGAGCTGACCTCGATGACGTTCATCCCCTTGAAAAGTAGCACAGCACTCGGCGTTCTTTGACGGAATGGGCTTAGTATTTGACGGGTTTAACGCCTCACACGGAGTTACTAATCGCCATCTGTCGCCGGATTAATCGCCGAACGCCCGAGTGCTAGGCGCCGGGTAAGGGCTGGCGTGCGCGCGAGCGGGCGACGCGGCAAATCGGTCAGAGCCGCTACTGCTCCTTCGTCCGGCGCGGTGCGCGGCCCGCCGGAGCGAGCTCGCGCTCAAACGAGTCGAGCAAGTCGAAGAGCCCGACGCACTCCCACAGTCGGTTCCGCTTCTTACGTGGCCCGATCTGACGCAGTACCCCAGCCTCGACAAGGCGATTGACCGCTTGTCGTGCCGTCTCCTGGCTAGCTGCGCCTGTGATCTCCCGTGCTGTCCTCACATCGAGAACGGGATGAGCCGGCAGAGCAGCTATGAGCTTTCTCACCCTCGCCTGCGGACGGGGCCGACCAGCCTGCTCGAACCACTGCTCCTGAAGGTTGCGCACACCCCCGGCAAACTCACGTGCCTTGCGTGCCGAGGCTTCGACCGCATCAGCGAACGTCCCGTACCACGCCTCCTCCTGACCTTCACGGTAAGCGGTAAGGCCCTTGACGTAACCGCCCGCACGCCCGGCCAAGACGAGCGAGACTGGCGGAACGTAGTGCGGCGCGACCCCGCGCCGACGCAGGACGACGTGGATCAAGGTGCGTCCCACACGCCCGTTGCCGTCCAGGAAGGGATGGATGGTCTCGAACTGCGCGTGAGTGATCGCCGCTTGCAGCGTTGGCGGCAGATCGTCGCGGTTCATGAAGGCGAGCAGATCTTCTAGTGCCGGCTCGACGTATTCCTCAGGCGGCGGGATGAACTCGGCATCCGATGGGTTCGGCTGGCGGCCACCGATCCAGTTCTGCTCTTCGCGGATGACCCCAGCGAGATGGTCTGCGGGGGAGCCGGTGAAGAGGATGCGATGGATCTCGACGAGCGCGTCGAGCGTCAGCTGATCCTCCGAGGAGGCCAGCTCGATAGCCCGCTCCGCAGCGCGAACGTTGGCCGCGACTTCGGAGGCAGTCCCCCGCTGGCCCGACTCGACGAAGGCCCGAGCCAGCTTCCGATGCGATACGACCAAGCCCTCGATGCGCGACGAGGCCACGGACTCGGCACGCAGGAGCTGGCGTGCCAGAGCTTCGAGATTGCCCAGTGTGGGTGGATCCTGGTTGAGCTCACGGCAGGCCTGATCGGCTGCGCTGACGACCTCGACAAGAGACGCTTGCAGACGGGGGTCGAGATCGGCTATCGCTCGCGGGACGAACGCCTGGTACGTGAAAGAGCGCCTGGCGCGCCGGCCGCCCATGGCATGGGGTGCACCCGCCCAGCGGCGTTCGACCAGCTCCGGCGCTTCCGGCAGCCGCAACAGGACGCCCATTCTTACCGCCTGCCCCTCTGCTTGTGCATAGACCAAACGTAGCGTAAAAGTCGGCCTTAGACCAAGTTTCGGCCAAAAGTTGGGTTAAGGCGGATCGCTACACCAGGTTTCGACTCGAGCGGGCTAGGCTGCCGAGCGCTGAAACGGCTCCCGCACCAGGATCTTCGATACCCGAGCCGGCGCTGGCGGCCGACCCTGGATTATGTCGCCCGGGTCGACGACGAAGACGGTGTGTCGTCGTGCGCTCGGTCCCAACCGACATTCCGTCTGGTACCGGAGCTGAAGGTTCAAAAAAGCCTGCCTGCACGCCAAGCGGCGCCCGTACGTGCGGAGAAGCGTGGTTTGCAGGGCGCTCACGCCAACTCCCTCGCGCGTCTTGTTCTCGTCGACATGGGTGATGATGAGTACGACGCGGCGCTTGCCCGGGCGCCCGAGATACCCGACGTCGTACGACGTGTACCAGATCGGATAGCTGTACTCGACGTATTCGGTCGCCGTTCCTCTACGAATCCGCCTCACGAGCCGCGAGCCGGGATCGAGCTTGCGCAGCGCCCGCCGCGCAGCCTGCTCGCTCATGCCCAGCCGCAGCGGGCCGATGCTCTTTGCCGGCACGATCCGCCCGGGTAGGAACTCCGCCTGCCCCGTCGCGCTGCCGGCGCCGTCAGGCAGGCCACCAGCAACCGTGAGTCCTGCCAGGATCCTGCCACCGGTAAGCCTCATCGCTTCAGACTGCCACGATGCAGTCGTGGGAGCAAGCCCCACCCGAGACGCCACGGACCACCGCACTCATCCGCCCGCCTCCTTCTCCTCGAGCGTCGCCACCACAGCGTCGGCGATTACGCGCAGCGGGCGGCCGGCCGCTTGACTCGCCTTGCGCAGCCGCGCGAACGCTTCTTGCTCCGAAAGCCCCTCCCGCTCCATGAGGAGACCTTTCGCCCGCTCGATGCTCTTGCGCGCGGCCAGCGCTTCCGCGAGTGAGTCGGCTTCTTCGCGCAGCGCGACCAGCTCGTCGTGCCGCGCGCGTGCGGTCGTGATGGCGGGGAGCAAGTCCGCTTCGCGAAACGGCTTCACGAGATAGCCGAACACACCTGCCTCGACGGCGCGTGACACCAACTCCTCCTGCCCGTAGGCGGTCAGCATCACGATCGGAATCGGGCGCTCGGCCAGGATGCGCCGGGCCGCCTCGATGCCGTCGAGACGCGGCATCTTGACGTCGAGGACGGCGACATCGGGCAGCTCCGATCGGGCGAGCTCCACGGCCTCGAGGCCGTCGCGGGCTTCGGCGCAAACCTCGAGACCCGACCGCTCGAGGAGGTCGCGGAGGTCGAGCCGGATGATCGTCTCGTCCTCGGCGATCAGAACCCGCATCGAGCATTAGTCTCGCACCGCGCATCGTTCGGGGCGAAGCTCGCTTCCAGCGAAAGGCGCTTGTGGCTCAGAGCCACAAGGATCAGCGCCGGAGGT
>JACCTQ010000217.1 GCA_013812265.1 Actinomycetota bacterium | reverse complement strand
CTCTCCGCTCGGACACATCACTGGAAAGACACCGCAGCAGCGGGTCATTCGAGAATCGAGTCACAAGCAAAGAGCACCAGCGTCAACCTGACAAACGCCCCAGACGGGACACCGACACACTCACAGTGCGGGAATGTTCCCCGACGGGCTTACTTCCGTCGGCGCAAACCCGAAGCGATGCGGCTTCGTCAGCAATGGTGCACCGCGACGCGGTGGCTGCCACCTAGCCAGGGGCTGCCCTTCGCGTAGGCTCGCGCCGTGCTCTACGAACCAGCGGAGTTCGAGCCGCTGACCGACGAGCTGTGGGATCCGGCGCGCGTCGCTGACGGGATCGCCACGATCGTTGCCGACGCCGACGCGGCGTTCGATCTCGATGCGCTCTGGCCGGCACACGAATGGGACGGGTGGCAGGCGCCACTGCCGATGAAGAACCTCTACGTTGGGGCAGCCGGTGTGATCTGGGCGCTCGACGCGCTGCGGCGAGGCGGCCACGCCGAGACCTCGCTCGAGCTCGCTAGCGCCGCGTTGCGCGCGCTCGAGCTCGAGCGCGCGGAGCCGGACTCCACGGCGGATGAGCATTACCGCCCGGCGGCGCTGCTCCGCGGCGAGACGGGTCCGCTGCTCGTCGCCTTCCGGCTCACCGCCGACCCCGCGCTCGCGGACGATCTTCACACGCTCGTCTGCGCCAACGTCGCGAACCCGACTGACGACGTAATGTGGGGCGCACCTGGGACACTGCTCGCTTCCCTGGCGCTGGCCGAGTGGACGGGCGAGGCGCGTTGGGACGAGGCGGCGCGCGAGACGGCGGCAGCGTTGCGCGCACGCCGAGGCGACGATGGGCTCTGGCGGCAGGATGACGACTACCGCGGGCTCGGCACCGTCCACGGCGCCGCAGGCAATACGCTCGTCCTGCTGCGGCTCGAGCCGGACGAAACGCTCGCGGCCGAGACGGCGGCCGTGCTCGCCCAGCATGCGTTCCGTGAGAACGGCCTCGCCAATTGGCCCGGCTCGCCGCGTCCACAACTCGCTGTCCCCGGCCGCGGGATCCGTCTCCAGTGGTGCACGGGCGCTCCGAGCATCCTCGCCGGCGCCTGGGAGTATCTCGACGAGGAGCTGATCCTTGCCGGCGCCGAGTTGATCTGGCGGGCCGGCGCCCACGGCGACGAGAAGGGCGGCCACGGCATCTGCCACGGCACCTCGGGCAACGGGTTCGCGCTCCTCAAGGCGTTCGCGCGCACCGGCGACGAGCGCTGGCTCGAGCGCGCGCGCCGCTTCGCCCTCCACGCGCTCGGCCAGGTAGAGCGCCTCCGCGCTGAAAACGGCCGTGGCCGTTACTCCCTCTGGACAGGCGACCTCGGCACCGCCCTCTTCGCCGCGGCTTGCCTCGACCTCGACGCGCGCTACCCGATCCTCGACATCGTCTAGGGGCGACCACCGACCGCGGTGGAGCGCTTCAAGTGCCGTGCCCTGGGGCGTATCTCGTTCAGACCTAACTCGGGACAAGGGAGTCGGGCTTGGCGGTTCGTGCCTGGAGTGCGAGACTAGGGCGGTGACGGCTGTCGCCGACGAGATCCAGATCGACGAGGCCGCCTTCCGTGGTCAGGTGTTTCGCCAGGCGGATCCGGGCTACGACCTGCATCGGAAGATCTGGAACGGCTCCTTCGACAGGCATCCGGCGGTGATCGTTCGCTGCGCGGGCGTCTCGGACGTGATCGCGGCGGTGAGGCTGGGGCGAGCGAGCGGCCTGCCGGTGGCGGTGCGGAGCGGCGGGCACTCGTTCCCGGGCTTGTCGGTCGCAGACGACGCGTTGATGATCGACCTCTCGCCCATGAAGGGCGTACGCGTCGATCCCGAGCGGCGCACCGCGCGCGTGCAAGCGGGCGTCTTGCTGGGCGAGCTCGACAGGGAAACGCAGGCGTTCGGGCTCGCGGTGCCCTCCGGCATCGTCACGCACACCGGCGTGGCAGGGCTCACGCTCGGCGGCGGAATCGGCTGGATCATGCGCAAGCACGGACTTTCGGTGGACCAGCTCGTCTCCGTGGATCTCGTGACGGCCGATGGAGAGTTCGTCCAGGCGAGCGCAGACGAGAACGCGGATCTCTTCTGGGGCGTGCGCGGAGGCGGCGGAAACTTCGGCATCGTGACGGAGTTCGAGTTCCGCTGCGTGCCGCTTGGGACGCATGTCCTGGCAGGGCCGGTGTTCTGGCCGATGGAGCAGTCCGGGGAGGTCCTCCGCTTCTACCGCGACTGGATCGCAGACGCTCCTGACGAGCTGATGACGATCGTCATTCACCGCAAGGCGCCGCCGCTGCCGTTCGTTCCGGCCGAGTTGCACGGGAAACCCGTCGTGATGGTCATCTGCTGCTGGGCCGGGGACGTGGAGGCGGGGGAAAGGTTCATCCGTCCGTTGAA
>JACCTQ010000213.1 GCA_013812265.1 Actinomycetota bacterium | reverse complement strand
GCTGCGGGACTGGTGGGACGCACGCGGTGGCGCACTCGGGCTCGTATGGGGGCGCAGACGCGTGGGGAAGACAGCGCTCCTCACCGAGTTCGCTCGCGATCGGCGCGCCATCTTCCACACCGCTAGCGGTCGCCCGCGCGACGACGAGCTGCGGCTTCTCTCCCTTGCCGCCCGCGACGTCGTGGGCACCGGAGTGCGCGATCTGTCGGAGAGGCCGTTCACCGACTGGGCTGACGCGCTGGAGACTCTCGCGGGCGCTGCGGACGACGAGCCGCTGCTGGTCGTTCTCGACGAGTTCCCCGAGCTCGTTCGGATCTCCCCGGAGCTCGAGTCGACGCTTCGCGCCGTATGGGACCGCATCCGCACGCGAACGAAGCTCCGCGTCTTCCTGTCCGGGTCGGCGGTGCGGACGATGCAGGCGATCCAGGAGGAACGGTCTCCGCTCTATGGGCGGATCGACCTCGTGCTTCACCTGCGTCCGTTCGAGCCGCACGAGGCGGCGAAGATGTTGCCCCGACTACGTCCGTCCGACAGAGCGCTGGTGTGGTCGATCGTCGGCGGCACACCGCTCTACCTCGAATGGTGGGACGATGGCCGCTCGGTTCGCGACAACGTCAGGCGTCTCGTCTGCGCACCGGCCGGCTTGCTTCTTCACGCCGGCGAGCTCGCTCTTGCGACCGATCTCGACACGGGAGGACTTGCTCGCCAGATCGTCTTCGCGATCGGAGCCGGCCGGACGAAGCACAACGAGATAGCTGACGCAGTCAGGGCAGAGCCCGCTCGTGCGCTCGACCAGCTGATCGAGCTCGGAGTCATCGAACGCATCGCACCGGTCACGGAGGATCCGCGGCGAACGCGTCGTCGTCGTTACCGAATCGGGGACAACTTCCTCGCGTTCTGGCTCGGAGTGGTCGATCGCTATCGCGCGGACATCGAACGCGGCCTGGGCGAGAGCATCCTTCCCGTCCTCCTCGACGACCTCGACGACTTTGCCGGGCCGCGCTGGGAGGAGGCCTTTCGAGCCCATCTGAGGCGCCGTGCAGACGCCGGGGAGATCGCAAGCCGCATCGTGGCGATCGGCCCGTACTGGAACGTAGCCCAGCCACCCGTCGAGATCGACGCTGTCGCGCTCGCGGGAAGGTCGCGCACCGCGGTGCTCGCGGGCGAGGCGAAGTGGGCGAGGTCGGTCGACGGCGCACGCCTCCGGCGGGACCTCGAGCGCAAGGCCGAGGCGCTCCCGAATCGTGCGGACGATCTACGGTTCGCCCTGTGCGCGCGCGAGCGCATCGAAGATTCCGGCGATGCGCTCACGGTCACGGCGGCGGACATTTTCGGCTGACGTCGCGGCAGCTTGGAGGGCCGTGCGATATACACATGCTAACGTGTGTGTATGTTGGATAGGCGGTTACAGATCCTGATCGACGACGCTCGGTACCGGCGACTGGTGCGAGCCTCGCGGGAGAGGAATCAGTCCGTCTCCGCAATCATCCGTGACGCCATCGACCGTGCTTTGCCCAGTGATGCCGCGAAGAAGCGGGCCGCTCTGGACGCTCTGCTCGCCGCCGATCCCATACCCGTACCCGAGACGGTCGAGGAACTGAAAGCGGAGATCGCCGAAGGTCACGCGCGGGGCCTTTGATCATCCTCGACACCACGATCCTGGTCTACGCGCTAGGGTCGGAACATCCCGCTCGTGAGCCGAGCCGCCGGCTGCTCGGCTCGATCCGGGACGGGAAGATCGCGGGCACTACGACGCTTGGCGTAATCCAGGAATTCGTCCATGTCTTTTCGCGCAGGCGGCCTCGCGCGACCGCCACCGCGCACGCGCGGAGGTACTCGGTCGGGCTTGCGCCGCTGGCGGTCACGAGCCCGGCAGAGCTCGAGCCAGGGTTGCGCCTGTTCGAGCGGCACGACCGGCTCGGCGCGTTCGACGCCCTCCTTGCCGCCACTGCCTTGGCCGCCAGCGCTGATGCGCTCGTCTCTGCGGACAAGTCTTTCGCCGGCATCCGCGGTCTCCGCCACATCGCGCCGGGCACGCCCGAGTTCGAGCGGCTGCTCGGAAGCCCCTGACGTTGCTTATTCCGGCACCGGCTCCGGCGTGCACTCGAGCCAATTCTCTGCGGCGGCGATCGCGACTCGGAAGTAGCGAAAAAACCCCTCCTGGCCGAGGAGGTTGAAGGAAAAGGGCCACGGATCGCAGAACCACACCGGCGCGTCGAACGTCGCTCCTCCAAGACTGAGCTCGACGCGCGCCACGCGGGCGACCGTCGCGTCGCCTCCCATCCCGACCGTCTCGCCCGGTGCCCCTTCGAGGGAGATGCCGGCCGCCTCCGCGACCCACGCGCCGAAGCGGTTCCGAAGCGATCCCGAGTCGACCAGGCAAAGTTGGGGAGCATCCGGAAGCCCCTCCACGACGATCGGCACCACGGGACGGAGCGTAAGCCGCTCGCCCGGAAGCTCGAGAAACGGGTACCTCACAGGGGCGCGAGCCCGCCCGCCTCGTCTTCGGAAGACGGTACGCGGAACATCCCCGTAGCTGTCCTCCGGTGCCGGGCAAGCCAGGAGATGACCTCCTGCGGCGTGTCCGCGGCCACGAGCACCTCCAGCGGGCTTCCCAACGCGACCCATTGACCCACGTACGGCCGTAGAGCGTCTGCCTGACGCCCCCCATGAGGTCCCGCCCCCGAGCCGTCGGTTGCCGAGGGCTCCCGAGCATCCGCGGACTTCCTCGCGGCAGGGAAGCCGAGCCGTACCAGCACGCGCCGCGCCTGGTGGGTGGTGAAGTCGGCTCGATCGAGCCCGGTGACCGCGCCGATTGCCTGCTTCGGCGGGAAACGGCGGGCCCCCACGACCACGTAGTGGTCCCGTATCGGCTCGGGAAGCTCTACCCTGAGGGTCCGTTCGACGAGATCGCGGTCAAGGCCGAACCGCCGGCCCGCGATGGTGAAGGATCGAGGCATCGTCTCTAGTTTATCTTTTCCGATTCGTCTCTACTAGCCGGCCGCGTGGACGGCGGTGCCCACGCTCACGTCACGAGGTTAGGGTCCCGCGGGGGGCGAGCCACTCAGCGGGTTGTCCGGTCACACCGGCGATGAGCTCGAAATGCCGGTCGTAGTGGAGTAGGGGCACGTCGTTCACCTGGGCAACGGCTGCGATCAGGAGGTCGACCGGAGTCGGCCCGCGATGCGAGCTGGCGGCGAGTCGGCTCTGAGCGCGCGACGCCGCGCGCTCGGCCCGCTCGTCGAGCGGGAGGTGGAGAAAGCCCCCGAGATCGCGTGCGAGGGAGTCGTAGTCGGCCGCCCCGCGCGCGGAGTACAGGAGCTCGAGCGCGACCGGGGCACAGAGAATGAGCTCGTCCGCCTCGAGCAGCGACTCCCAGCGCTCGGCGACGAGCCTGCTCCTGTTCCAGGCACTCGTGTCGGCGAGATAGCTCGGCACCTGCTAGGGACGGCGGAGCCGGCGGAGCTCGGCCGGCCGCGGCCCTATGCCGTCGGACCTGCTCCCGCGGATCCTCTCCATCACACGCCGTCGCTGCGCGAGTCTGATCACCTCGTCGAGCGCGGCATCGACGGTCGCTGCGAGCGTGGTCGTTCCGAGGATTGTGCTGGCTTCGGCGACCTTGTGGCGGTCGATGACCATTGAGGTCTTGTCCTTTGGAGATATCGAATTGTCCTCCATTCAGATATCTTAGAGCGCACGTTAGGGAGGTGCAAGAATCGCCGCGGGAAGGCCGTGCTCGACCCCGAAGGCGTCCATCTCGCCGCGCTGGAGGGGTCAGGTCTTGCGTTGCAACACTGGTTTCCTCTCGCCAGCTGCCTGGTCGCCACGGATACTCGCGCGCGAACCTGCTTGACGGACTTGATGCAGGAGTTCTGCAGCGTCTGGCCGGAAGCCTTTTCTGTTGCACTGCAAGACCTGACCCCCTACGCCGTTAGGCTCACTCGACCGGGTCGGGCTGGTACGCGTGCGCGGTAAGCGCCTCGATCGGGACGACCTCGAGCGCCCGAGCGTTTGTCGCGCCCAGGACAACCGCAGGAGCGCAGCCGGCGCGGTACGCCTCGAGCCAGCGGGCTGCGCAGACACACCAGCCGTCGCCCGGCGAAAGGCCGGGAAAACCCCACTCGGGCCGCGGCGTCGATAGGTCGTTGCCGGCAACCGCGCTGAACTCGAGGAACTCGATGGTCACGATCGAGCAGACGGTGTGGCTGCCGACGTCCTCAGGCCCGGTCGCGCAGCAGCCGTCCCGGAAGAACCCGGTCACCGGATCGGTGGAGCAAGCTCGCAGCGAGCCGCCGACGACGTTGAGGTCCGGATCTCGGTTCATGCCGGAACTCTGCCAGCGTCAGGCGCCGGCCGCGCGGGGTACTCTGGCCGAGGGATGGAGCGACTGACCCAGATGAAGTGCGTCGCGTGCCGCAGGGACGCACCGCAGGTGACGGACGCCGAGATCGCAGACCTTCAGCCGCAGATCCCCGACTGGGAGCTCCTCGAGGTCGACGGAGTGAAGCGCCTGCGGCGCGTCTTCTCGTTCGGCGATTTCGCGCACGCGCTCGAGTTCACCAACAGGGTCGGTGAGCTCGCAGAGGAAGAGGAGCACCACCCGTCGCTCCTGACGGAGTGGGGAAGAACGACCGTCACGTGGTGGACGCACAAGATCAAGGGTTTGCACCGCAACGACTTCATCATGGCCGCGAAGACAGACGAGCTGTCTCGGCCCTGAGCGCGAAGCGTTGGGGGCGCGCTGTCGCTGTCGCTGCGGCTCGCGTTTCGGCCGGTTTAGACTGCGCCTAGCGGGCCAACCCGGCCTGAGCCACTTCGAAGGGAGACCGCAATGCCAGGGACCAGGCTGTCGGGTGCTCGACGCACGATCGCCGTCGCACTTCTTTGCTCGGCGATGCTGCTGATCGGTGCCGCACAAGGATCGGCTCGCGCCGACCGCGCATTCGTCGTCACGGCCGTCTCCGGCAGCGCCTACGGCTACTTCAGCAACGTCGGCTTCTTCGGCGGGCCCCCCGCCACCCGAGGGCCGGCTCCCATGGTGACGCTGCCGTCGGCCGGCTCGGCCGGGTCTATCACCGCGACCGCAGCGACCGGGTCGGCTGTGTACGGACCGGCCACCATCTTCACTTCGGGGCCGATCACCGTCAGCACCCAGGGGACGACCGGTGCGACCGGGTCGGCGACCAGCTCGACCAACATCCAGAATGTCAATACGTCAGGTAACGAAGTGTTCACGGCCACCAACGTCGCGAGCACCTGCACTGCCACCGAAGCCGGCATCACCGGCTCGACCACGATCACCGGCGGCACGGTTCAGACCGACAGCGGCCTGGACCTCAACAGCGACGGCGATTTCACCGATGCCGGCGAGCACGTGCCCGTGACGGTGGTCGTGCCGGCCAACCCGGCCCCCAACACCTCCATTGAGGGCCACATCCACGTGGGCACCACCACCGACAACTTCCGCTACGTCTTCAACGAGCAGATCGTGAACCCCGACGGCTCGCTCACCGTCAACGCCGCCCACGAGTACCTGCTCGGCCCCACGGCCGTCGGTGACTTGATCATCGGGCAGTCGCGCTGCGGGGTGACTGCGGTCACCGCGGCCACCTTCCGCTCGCTGACGGCGGCCGCTGCCGGCAGGGAGGTCCTCGTCCGCTGGCGGACCGCCTCGGAGATCGACATGCTGGGCTTCAACGTCTACGGACAGGTCAACGGCAAGCGGGCGAAGCTCAACCGACGGTTGATCGCCGCCCGGAGCGGGAGCGGCGCCTCGTACTCGTTCCGACACCGAATTCTGGCGGGCAAGAAGGCTCCGGCCCGTTACTGGATCCAGGTGGTCAACCTCGACGGCTCGAGTAGCTGGTACGGCCCCGCGCGCGTTACCAAACACGCCTGAGAGGACGCTCGTCGCGAGTTGCTCGGGAGGGAGGCGAACGCCGCCTCCCTCTCGCGTCCTGCGGTGGGACCGAGCCTGACAACCAGCGAGCCGACGGCGCGAGCGGAAACTCCTCCAGTCTGATCCCGTCCCCGCCGACGAGGAGTTGACGATCGACGTCGTGAGCCTCAGTAAACACCGCCATTTCCGGAAGGGAGTCCCTACGCCGGCCGCTCTTGACCTCGGCAGACGTCGCGCTCATCAGCGCCGTGTTGAGCACGAGCAGCTTCGGGCTGGATCCCCGCTGGCGGACGCGAGCACCACTGAACTTCTGTAGCCCGGTCAGCATGCCGGCGGCCGACAGCAGGTCGAGGTAGTGCACGAGCGTGGTGGTGTTACCGGCGTCCTGAAGCTGGCCGAGCATCTTCTGGTAGGACAGAACATTGAGTAAAAATGCTCAGTGCGCTGAATAAGATCGGCCCGCGGGAGATCCCGGAATCCTGGGCGGCCGGCCGGTGCTGCGTGGCCGACCGAGGATCTCAGACTCGTCTCGTAGAAAACGCGGTCGCTTGCGAGGCGGGTCTTTACGCCAGGAAGAGGGCGCGATCCACCCAATCGTCCTGCACTGGCGGGCCTTCGAAGAGATGGCCCAATCCGAGCAGGAGACGCGCGTACTCGGCGTGCTCGAACGTGACCAGAATGCAACCCGCATGGCTCCTACCGGCCTCGGCCCACCGTCGCAGTATCGGAGCGAAGTGCCTGACGTTGCGGGTCACGACGATCCGCTCTTCGCTCGCGGCCAGACGCAGGACATGCTCGTCCGGAAGTGCCGGTAGACGGTCATCGTCGCCGAGCGCCAGGACATCATGGCCGCTCTCTCTCAGCGGGATCCCGATACGACGATCCGAGAAATGCGCGTCGAGCAGGATGCGCAGGGCCTATCCCGGCGCCTCGACCTCGAAAGAGTCGACGAACGGGAATAGCTCCCGAAGCGCGTCGAGGGGGCGCCGGTTTTCGGCGAGCGCCTCGTCGATCTCATCCGGATAGCTTTCTCGGTAGGCCTCTGCAACGGCCACCTGGCGCTCGGTCAGGTGGGTCTCGGCCGTCAGCCGTTTCACCGCCCCGTGGTCTTCCAGCATCTCGACGATCTCCCAGACGTCGAGGCCACTGCCTACGACCCACGCCTCGCGGCCGGCGTCCTCGCCCCGAAAGGCGATACCGGGAAACCGGCGCATCCGCGCCGCTTCTTCGGTGAGCGCCTCCACGATCGCTCCCTTGGGTCGCCTGGTGCGGCGCGCCTCGGCCTCGACGAACCGCTCCGTAGCCAGGCTCAGCCGGATGCTGAACGGTTCGCCTTTTGCCTTCGGCCGAGCCATGGGACTTTAACGTAGCACGGAAAACACGCCGTATCGACTTGCGGGCGGTACCGTGAGACTCTCACCGATGAGCACCGACAAGGCGCGACGCAAAGCCGCAGAGGCGCTTGTAGTCACGTACTACGAGGCCGAGCTCGCCGGCTTGCTCCAGCACGTCGCAGCGGCCATCGAGCAGTACCGAGCCGGAGAGCTCGACGTCCACGGGGTCGACGATCTGATCCACCGCTACAAGAAGGCGACGAAGGAGCTCTGGAAGTTCTGCTGGCTCCATGGTGGCTCGCACCTCGAACGAGTCGCCCATCTGCTCGAGCTGCGAACGGCGGAGGGAGATCGACCCGACTGGTGGGAGGCCGCGGCTCCTCGGCGGCGGGACGAGGGCTAGCGCGCCGACACGATCGCGATCACCACGAGCGCAGCAAGCACGGCGATCGCGCCCGCAAGACCCGTGAAGATCGCAGCAATGGCGAAGAGAGGGATCGGGATTGCCATCCCGCCGAGCACCATCTCCTTCGGTGGTCGCGCTTTCGCTTCAGCGACTGCTTGCCCTGATCGTCGCGCTCGGCGAGGCGCCGCTCGATCCGCTCCACGGACGCGTCGATGACGGCCGGCTCCATCTCCGCGCCGAGCTCCTTGCGCGCCTCGATCGCCGCTTCCAGCTCGTCCTTCGGGACGATTCTCTCGCTCACCCCGTCGATTGTGCGGGGCACGGGCCGCCGGCGCAAGGCTCCGCCGTTGCAGGGAGTTCGGGCCCGGCGGCAAACATGAGAGCCAGAGGTAGTCCTTGACGACCCTGCGTCGCTACAACTGGCTGCTCCTGGCACTCGGCGTCGCTGCGCTTGCCGGTGCCGTGCTGGCGATTGCCTACTCGAGCCACACAGCGCCCGCTGAGAAGGCTCCGGCGCGCACCCGCCGGCGGCGCTGGCTCCCGCTCGGCGTGGTCGCCGTCGTTGTCGTCGCGGGTGGGCTGGTTGGCGGCGCCTTCGCCTACGACGCGGTGCGAGACCCGGTCATGGCTCCGGGCGTGCGCGTCGGGAATGTCGAAGTCGCCGGGCTGACGGCGGTCGAGGCCGAGCGAAAGCTCGAGCGGGCGCACCGCACGCTGCGCCGGCCGGTCGTGGTGCACGGCGACCGGAGTCAGTACGTGTTGCTGCCCGAGCAAGCCGGCGTGGAGGTGCACATCAAGCGAGCCGTCGCGCGAGCGCTAAAGCGAAGCCGGCGCGGGTGGTTCCTCTCGCGCGCGGTGCGGGATGTTGCCGGATGGAAGGTGGAAGCTGCGCTGCGGCCTCGTGTCACGTTCGCGCCCATCGTGGTCACCCGGTTCGCCGAGGACGTGCAGGCTGCGGCCGAGCGCCCTCCGCGCGACGCGTCGGTGATCGCGAGTGCGGCCGGGCTTCAGGTGCGACCCGCGGAAGCCGGGCTCGAGGTGGATGGCTCCCGCCTGCGCCGTCTCCTCGCGCGCGCGCTCACCCACCCGAGGGCGCCGCGCCGTTTCTCGCTCCCGGTGACACGCACTCCGGCGGCGGTCACGACCGCAGAGCTCGCGGGGCGCCACCCCGTGTATCTGACGGTCGACCGCACACAGTTCAAGCTGCGCCTCTACGAGCGGCTGAAGCTCGCGCGCACGTTCACGATCGCGGTCGGCGCCATCGGCTACGACACGCCGAGCGGCCTCTACCGCATCCAGAACAAGACGGTCGACCCCGTCTGGAGCGTGCCCAACAGCCCCTGGACGGGCTCGCTCGCCGGCGCCGTGATCCCGCCGGGGCCGTCGAATCCGCTCAAGGCGCGCTGGCTCGGAATCTCCGGCCCGGTCGGCATCCACGGCACCGACCAGGACTGGTCACTCGGCTCGGCCGCGTCTCACGGTTGCATCCGCATGGCCATCCCGGACGTGATCGAGCTCTACGAGCGCGTCCCGGTCGGCACGCCCGTCTACATCGGCTGACGCCGCGCTCGGTAGGTTGCTCGCTTCCGCGCCACCGGGTTTTTGACGCTTTCTTCACGTCCGCTTGTCCGCCTCCTCACACGCCGGGACTACGTTGCGGCTTCGGCATGCCGACACGCGTCCTCCTCATGCTCGCGCTGACCCTCGGCGCCGCCGTCGCGGCGGCCTCGGCCACCTGGGCGTCCTCCTCGCGCTCGGCTGCGCTACCGCTCGGCACGGTGTCGCTGCTACCGGGCCCGGATCCGCAGGCTGCCGGCGGCGTGACGCAGGCGTTCTCCGTAGCGTGCCCCGGCGTCCAGCAACCTGCACGTGGCTTCATGCGAACCGTCCGGCCCGCCGGGAAGGCGAACGGCGTGATCCTCTTCTTCAGCGGAGGCGGAGGGACGGGCTACTGGGGCAGGGGCGACCGCGGGCGCGAGTTCTTCGCGGATCTCGCGCGCGCGGGCAAGATCTCCGTCGAGGTGCGTTGGCAGGACGCCTGGCTCACCGCCTCGCGGGGTGAGGAGGTAGGTCCGGCCCGGCTCGCCTGCCGGCCTGCCACGATCATCAGGTGGGCGCACGAGAACCTGTACCGGCCGCTCGCTTTGAGCGGCAGCGGCCTGGGCGCTTGCGGCTTCTGCATCACGGGTAACAGCGGGGGCGCGACGCAGGTCTCGTACGCCCTCTCGCACTACGGTTTGGACTCGATCCTCGACGCCGTCGTGCCGAGCGGTGGCCCCCCGCATGCCGCGATGGCCAAGGGCTGCCTGCGGAACCCGGCCGAGCAGAAGTACTGGTACGCCGATTCGTCCTCGGGAACGATCGACCGCTCGTACGGCTTCATAGGGCGTGGGGAGGGCCCGTGCTCGCGGCACGACCCGAGCTTCGTGCCTCGCTGGCTCGCCGACTCGGTCGACACGAGCGGAAGCGACTACGTCCACCCGACGACGCGTGTCGTGTTCATCTTCGGTGAGCGGGATCGGATTCGAGAGGGCTTTCCCGTCGACTACATCGCACGTCTCCGGGCGGCGGGCTCGCCGTTCGTGAGCGTGGTGATCGCTCAGAACACCCCGCACGCGACGATGTCGACCCCGGAGGGGCTCGCCGCGTTCCGTGCGGCTCTGCTCGCGGGCTCGCCGCCGGTCGCGGCTCGGCTTGCCGTCCAATCGCTGACGGTTGCGCCCAAGCGGCCAGGGGCCGGCAAGAACTTCCTCGTGCGGCTCGTCCTCACGCGCACCGATACGCGCGCGCCCGTCACGGCAGGGAAAGTGACGTGCTCGGCGTCGGTCGCAGGGAAGGCGGCTCGTCGGCTTCGCTCTGGTTTCCGGAGCGGGGCGGCGGAGTGTGGCTGGGCGCTCCCGGCGAGCGCGCGCGGCAAGGTCGTCTCGGGCTCGATCCGCGTGGCGGTGGGAGCGCTCACCGTGAGCCGGTCGTTCCGC
>JACCTQ010000211.1 GCA_013812265.1 Actinomycetota bacterium | reverse complement strand
CCGCGGCCTACTTGGCTACGGTCGCATGACGTTGGAAACCGCGGCGGGGCCTCGTGTGCCCGTAGCCGTCGCGTCGACGCTCGAAGATGCCGGGCGCAGCCAACAGACGCAGATTCGATTCGTGCGCTCCTCCCGGCGCCCAGTTCAATTGCTGCGCTCCTGGACGCGTCGCGCGAGGTGCGTCATGTACTCGTCCAAGTTGAGCGGGTTCGCCGTCGTCCGCCGGCGGGTCGGCTGATCGCCGCTCACCGGCTGGTAACCGGCGAAGCCGGACTCGAGCACACCCTCGCCGCCCGTCAGCCTCGGCAGCTGCCGCTGGAGGTCATAGGCCCGCGCCGCGGGCAAGACCATCTCGATCGTGGAGAGCTTCCCCTGCAGCGACGGCGTCTCGACGGCAGCACCGAGCCGCGCCGATGCGGGCATGACCACCCCGATCGTGTCCGTCGGGATCTCCAGGCTGACTCGGACGATCGGCTCGCAGACGACCGTCCGCGCCTGCTCGAGTGCACGCATGGCGACGATCGGCGTGAGCTTTCGGAAGTCGGCGGCCGTGCTGAGCGGCCCCCGTCTCGATGGAGGGCCGTCAGGGACGCTGTAGGTGCACTCGGTCATCGTCACGATGCAGTCTGTGACCTGCCAACCGAAGAGGCCCTCCTGCAGCGTCCGGCGGACGTACTGGCCCATGTTCTCAGTGAAGCTCTCGATGTTCTTGTAGACGTACAGCGGGATCGTGCGAGTGTCGACCTGCAGCCGGAAATCGATCCCCGAGCCGTCGGGCGCAGGATCGATGCGCAGCCCGACCGTGGCGAGAAACGGATTCGACTCCGCGTGGAGAATCTCGACGGCCTCGCCCGTGCCGATCGGCCGCTCGATGCAGATCGTCGTCGTCTCTCGGAAGGTGACATCGAGGCCGAAATCGTTTGCCAGCGTCGCCTGGATGACCTCCTTTTGGACCTCGCCATAAAGCGAGACGGACAGCTCTTGGAGGACGTCGTCCTGCCGTACGTCGATCAGCGGATCCTGCTCGGCGAGCTGGGCGAGCGCGACTCGGAGCGCCGCCTTGTCGTCGGCATTGCGCGGAACGACCACCGTCTCGAGCGTCGGCGGGGCGAAATGATGATGCTCGGTGGCCGTCAGCGATCTGCCGACCGCGTCGCCGATCTGGATGTCCCCGAGACCCCAGAGCTTTCCGATCTCCCCCGCGGACACCGCCGCGCGCGGGACGGCCGAGCCGCTGTCGAAGACGCTGATAGCGGTCACCTTCTCCTCGGCGTCAGGGCCGAAGCGCAGCCGATCGCGTGTTCGAACGGTGCCGGAGAACATGCGGACGTAGGCAATCTTGTTACCGGCAGGACCGCGCTCGATCTTGAAGACGGTGCCCGACACGGGGCCGTCGGCGTCTCCTTCGGTCGCGGCCAGCAGCTCCGCGATCCCGCTCATCAGCGAATCGACACCGGCCCCCGTGATCGCCGAGCCGAAGAAGACAGGATGCGCCAGTGCTTGCCCCGTCTGCGTCGCGAGCTCCTCGCGCAACCGCCGATACGAAATCCCCTCGTCCTCGACGTAGGCGGCCAGGATCGAATCGTCCTGCTCCGCGAGCACCTCGGTCAGGCTCGTCCGGAGGGCGGCGTCACCGGCGCCGAATGGCCTGAACCGGGCAGCTCGTGTTCCGAGGCCGTCGACGGATCCCATCGCGACGATCGCAGGCGTCAGTCGCTCTGAGATCGCCTCCAGCACGCGCTCGTAACCCGCGGCGGCGCGGTCGATCTTGTTCACGAACAGGAGCGTCGGAATGCGCAGCCGCCTGAGCGCCCGCATCAGCAGGCGTGTCTGCGGCTGCACGCCCTCGGCGGCGGAGACCACCAGGACCGCACCGTCCAGGACACTCAGAACCCGTTCAACCTCGGCGATGAAATCCGGGTGGCCCGGCGTGTCGATCAGGTTGACGGTGACGTTGTCGATCGCGAACGACACCACCGCGGACCTGATCGTGATCCCGCGCTGCTGTTCCAGCGCCAAAGAGTCGGTCTGAGTCGTACCGTCATCGACACTGCCAGGCTCGTCGATGACGCCGGCTGCGTACAGCAGCCGCTCGGTGAGAGTTGTCTTACCGGCGTCTACATGCGCCAAGATCCCCAGGTTGAGCGTTCGTCGAAGCAAGCGTCATACCCTCCGAATAGGTCACAAAGGCCTTCTCGATGGACATGAACGCTGCGCGCATCTCCGCTCCTTGGTGGTCGGCGCTGTTCCCGGGAGTAAAGCACAGGGCGCCTGGGGACGGGCCTGGGCCGGCGCGCTAACGGCCGCCGGCGAACTGGCGTCTCACTCGGCGGTGTCCTCGCAGCCAACGGGTCGCCTCCGAGCGTATGACCTGCTCGTAGACGTGACCCGGAAGCCGGCGCCGACGTAGAGCGCGCGTGCCGCGTCGGTGCCGTAGCCGACCTTCAGGCGGCGTGCGCCTCGCCTCGCCAGCCGATCGAGACCCGCGGTGAGCATCGCACGGGCCAGACCTCTCCGCTGGTAAGCATCCTCGACTCTCATCGGCTCCACCATCCCAACCTCGGTCACGGGGTCGAACCAGAAGAGCGCGTAACCGGCAGCCTGGCCGTCAGCAGCCTCGACGGCGAGGTCGAGCGCCGGGTCGTAGAGCGAGCACTCCCGGAGACGTGCCTCAACCCCCTCGCCGTTTCGTTGCCGCATGGGGTGCGGCCTGGTCATCTGCTCGGCGCGATCGACGAGCGCGAATCCGTCCGGCAGGGCCGCCACGTCGGGGCGGCTCCGGGCATCCATCCACGTGATCCCGGATCGGTCGTCGTCGGCGACGAAGCCGGCGCCGGCCAGCAGGCTCAGCAGCTCGGAGTCGTCCTCACGGGCGAGCACTTCGATCGCTTCGAGCCCCAATGCATCGATGGCTTCGACGGCGCGCGCCCAGACCGTGGGAAGCGGAATGGTCGAGACACCGCGAACGACGATCGGATCGCACCCCCATGCTCGACCCCAGTCCGTCAGTACGACGCCAGCAACGGGCCCCTCGCCATCGATCCAGAAGAGCTGGTCGATCGTGTCCGAGCGCCGAGGCGTGCGCCACCACCACTGCAGATCAGCGGCTTCCCACAGCCCCGCCTCCGCGTCCACCAGTCGAGCGCGCTGAAGGAGCTCCGTCGCGAGAGCCAGGCACTCCAGGCCCGAAGCCCGCACCTCACGGATCGTCATGCGCCCAATCCTATGAACGCCACCCGCGCCGCGAACGCGGCGAGCCCGAACACTCCTCTTGATCAGACCTGCGCGACTACGAGATCCAGCGGCCGGGGCACCTGCGCGAGCTCCAGCGCATCGACGAGCAAACGTGCGTACCGGATCTTCCGCCTGCCGCCGCTGCCCATGAAGCGCCGGAGCTGCTCCTCAACCGGCCGTCCTTGCCACGCAGGCTGCTTCTGGAGGGTGCGGAAGGATCCAAGGTCGCCCTGAGCGTCGA
>JACCTQ010000204.1 GCA_013812265.1 Actinomycetota bacterium | reverse complement strand
TTGAAGTAGATCCCGTTGATGATCCCCTCGATCGCCTGGTCGAGCGCCGCGTCGTCGAAGATGATGTTGGCGGCCTTGCCCCCGAGCTCCAGCGTCAGTCGCTTGTCCGTGCCGGCGAGCTCCCGCTGAATCGCCTTTCCAACCTGAGTCGACCCGGTGAAGGCGATCTTGTCGACGCCGGGGTGCTTGACGATCTCCGCGCCGGCGCGGCCGTCGCCTGTGACGATGTTCACGACGCCCGGCGGTACCTCCGCCTGCCGAAGCACATCGCAGAAGAGGAGCGCTGTGAGTGAGGTCGTCTCCGCCGGTTTCAGCACGACCGTGTTCCCCGCGGCCAGCGCGGGAGCCACCTTCCAAGCCAGCATGAGCAAGGGGAAGTTCCACGGGATGATCTGTCCGGCCACGCCGACGGGCCTCGGCCGGCGGTTCGGAAAGGCGTACTCGAGCTTGTCGGCCCAACCCGCGTAGTAGAAGAAGTGAGCAGCCGCCAGCGGAAGGTCGACGTCGCGCGCCTCACGGATCGGCTTGCCGCCGTTCAAGGACTCGAGGACCGCGAGCTCGCGCGAACGCTCCTGGAGGATGCGGGCGATGCGAAACAGGTACTTGGCGCGCTCGGAGGGCGAAATCGCGGACCAGCCGTCGTCGAGCGCGCCACGCGCGGTGTCGACCGCGAGCGCCACGTCCTCTGCGCCGGCCTGGGCGATTTCCGCCAGCGGCTCCTCGCTGGACGGATCGATGGTCGCGAAGTACTCGCCGGAGCGAGGCTCGACCCATTCACCGCCGATAAAGAGCTGGTAGCGGTCCTCGATCGCGACGATGTCCCGCGATTCCGGGGCCGGCGCGTACGTCCAGTCCTTGGGGACGGGCGACGCCGAGTGCTTTCGCTCGAGATCAGTCAATGGTGAAGTAGTCGAGGTTCTGGTAGTGGCCGGTCTTTTCCTTTCGCAACTGCATCAAGACGTCGTTCAGAAGCGATGAGGCTCCCAGGCGGTAGAGATCCGGCGTCAGCCACTCCACACCGAGCGTCTCGTGGAGCTGCACGAGGTACTGGATAGCCTGCTTCGCCGTCCGGATGCCTCCTGCAGGCTTCATGCCCACGCGCCTGCCGGTCTCCTCGTGCACGTCCCGAATCGCCTCGAGCATGACGAGCGTCACCGGTAGCGTGGCCGCCGACGGGAGCTTGCCCGTCGACGTCTTGATGAAGTCGGCGCCGGCCGCCATGGCGAGGAGCGAAGCCCGGCGCACGTTGTCGTACGTCCCGAGCTCGCCCGTCTCCAGAATCACCTTGAGATGCGCGTCGCCGCAGGCCTCCTTGACCTGCACGATCTCGTCGTACACCTTCGCGTAGCGTCCGGAGAGAAAGGCGCCGCGGTCGATCACCATGTCGACCTCGTCCGCGCCCAGATCGACGACCTCCCGCACCTCGGCGATCTTGATCTGGGTCGGCGTCTGGCCCGAGGGGAAGCCGGTCGCGACGGAAGCCACTTTCACGCCTGTTCCGCGAACACGGGTGGCCGCCGTGGCAACGAGGTTCGGATAGACGCAGATGGCCGCCACCGAGGGGACGGTGCGGTCCGCTGGATCGGGACGGATGCCTTTGGTCGCGAGCGCCGCCACCTTACCCGGCGTGTCCGCGCCCTCGAGCGTGGTGAGGTCCATCATGCGAACGGCGAGCTCCAACGCCCACACCTTCGCGTCGCGCTTGATCGAGCGCCGCGCGAGCGCGGCGGCGCGCTCCTCGACACCCACCTGGTCGATCGACCCGATGCGTGGGATCCGGGGCTCGAGCGGAAGCTCGAAACCAGCCGGCAGCGCGGGCGCCTTGGCCATGAAGCCAGTGTAGCCTCGCCCCCGATGCCGGCATGAAGGACGTCCTGCTGCGCGCCCTGGCCCGGACAGGGCTCATAGGGCACGCGTACCGAGCGTACGAGCTGGCTCGAGCCCTCGCGTCCCGCAGGGTCGCCGGTAGCGCGGGTGGGCTGCCACTGCCTCCGGCGCGGCTGATGGTCAAGGTCGCCGGGACGCCCGATCCGACCTGGTTCCTCGAGAGCGGCGAGCTCGCCGCGAGGAGCATCGCCGAGGCGATGGAAGGCGTCGGCCGGGGAATGGACGAGCTCGGGTCGATCCTCGACCTCGGCTGCGGCTGCGGCCGCGTGGTCCGGCACTGGCGACATCTTTCCGCGGAGGTGCACGGGACCGACGCCAATGACGCGCTCGTCGCCTGGTGCCGGGCGAATCTGCCGTTCGGGCACTTCAGGACGAACCGTGTGGCGCCGCCCCTGGACTACGGCGCCGAGTCCTTCGACCTCGTCTATGCGCTGTCTGTCCTGACCCACCTTCCAGCCGAGCTCCAACTTCCGTGGATGCGCGAGCTGTCCCGGGTACTGCGACCCGGAGGGCATCTACTCCTGACGATTCACGGGCACGCGTACGCCGGCCGGCTGACCCGCTCCGAGCTCCGGAGCTTCGAGGCCGGTGAGCTTGTCGTGCGATGGCCTCGAGCCGCAGGCACGAATCTCTGCACCGTCTTTCATCCGGAGAGCTACGTCCGAGAGTCGCTCGCGGAGGGGTTCGCCCTCGAAGCGTTCTTGCCAGAGGGCGCGAAGGGGAATCCGCCCCAGGATCTCGTTCTCCTGCGCAAGGACTGACGGCGCAACCGCCCCCTCCCGACGTCTGTACCCGCACGAGCGTGAACGCCGGGGCGGGGTCAGACCCCGTGTCGTATCTGTGACGATTCGTCCACGGTAGATGCGGTGACTTTGGGCTCGGCAATCGCTCCGCCGCGCAGCCGACACTCTTCCGTGACGATTTCGCGCGCGTTTCGTTGCGGGGTCTGACCCCAGGCCCGCCCCGGTGACGGCGAGAGCGAGACGTGTCCAGTCGCGGAGGGTTAGGCCCCAGCCGGTGCGGGAACACGGTGCGCATGAGGTGGCGTCCGGGACGGGGCTCCGGCCAGATCGAGGACCGGCGCGGCTCGCGAGGACTCGGCGTCCCTGTTGGGATCGGCGGCGGTGGTTTGGGAATCGCGGGGTTGCTCGTCTACCTCTTGCTCTCCGCGCTCGGAGGAGGAAGCGGCGCCGCGATCAATCCACCGCTCGATCAGTTTCCCGCCATGCCCGGGCCCTCCGGGGGCGAACTCGCACCCGAGAACGACCCGGACCGGCGCCTGAAGGACTTCGTCGCCTTCGTCGTCGACGACGTGCAAGACAACTGGGAACGCGTTTTCAAGCAAAGCGAGCAGCCCTACCGGCGCACGACGCTCGTTCTCTTCAGGCAGGCAACCACGTCCGGATGCGGGCCCGCCTCGGCGGCGACGGGGCCGTTCTACTGCCCGCTCGACGGCAAGGTGTACCTCGATCTCGAGTTCTTCCGCGAGCTCTCGTCGCGCTTTGGCGCCCCTGGCGACTTCGCCCAGGCGTACGTGATCGCGCACGAGTTCGGCCACCACGTCCAAAACGTGCTCGGGATCGACGATCAGGTCAGGAAGGCACAGCGGTCAGATCCTGACGAGGCCAACGACCTGTCCGTGCGACTCGAGCTCCAGGCCGACTGCTTCGCGGGCGTCTGGGGCCACTCGGCCTATCAGAAGCGGTTGCTCGAGAGCGGCGATCTCGAGGAGGGGCTCGCGGCGGCCGCCGCGGTGGGTGACGATCGAATCCAGCGCACGACCCGCGGCCGGGTCGATCCGGAGGCGTTTACGCACGGCTCCTCGGAGCAGCGCTCGCGCTGGTTTCGCGAGGGCTTCGACCGCGGCGACCCGAACGCGTGCGACACGTTCAAAGGGGATATCTAGCCTAGCCTCTACATCCCGAGCCGCTCCAGCAGCCGCTCGTCACGGCGCCAGCGCGGCTTCACCTTCACCTGCAAGTCGAGGTAGATCTTCCGTTCGAGGAGCAGCTCGATCTCGGGCCGCGAGCGAGTGCCGATCTCCCGTACGACGCTCCCCCCGCGGCCGACCACGATCTGCTTCTGTGACTCCGTCTCGACGTAGAGGTCGGCGCGCACGGCGGTCTCGGAGAGCTCCTGCACCTCGACCGTGATCGCGTGTGGGACCTCCTCCCGCGTCAGGTGCAGCGCCTTCTCTCGAACCAGCTCCGCGATCTGCAGCTCGAGCGGCATGTCGCTGCGCTGCTCGGGCGGAAAGTAGGCCGGCCCCTCCGACAGGAGCTCGACAAGATCTCCGCGGAGCTCCGAGATGCCGTCCGAGGTCTTGGCGCTGACCGGATGGAGCGCGCGAAAGTCGCCCAGCCTCGAGGCATTCTGAATCTGGTCGGCAATATGGCCCGGCTTCAGCCGGTCGACCTTGTTGAGGGCGATCACGACCGGAATACCCGCAGCGAAGACCCGCTTGGCGATGAAGCGATCGCCCGCGCCGATCCGCTCACGAGCGCTCAGGACGAACAACACGCTGTCGACGTCCTGGAGCGCACGGTCGACGGTCCGCTGCATGTGCTCGGTCAGCGCGTCGCGTGGCCGCTGAAAGCCGGGCAGATCGACGAGGACGAGCTGGTAGTCCGGCCCGTTCGCCACGCCCGAGATGCGATGGCGAGTCGTCTGCGGCTTGTCCGAGACGATGGCGACCTTGCCCCCGCACAGCGCGTTCACCAGCGTCGACTTGCCGACGTTCGGACGGCCTGCGACAGCGACGAAGCCGCTTCTCACAGCTCGAACGTGTCCGGCAGCAGATCAGCCGGCGTAGCCGATACGACCTCTCCCGCAGGGCTCTTGTAGATCACTCGCCGCAGCTGGAACTCCGCGAGCCACTGTCGGCAGCCGCCGCACGGCGATGCCGTTATTCCGATCGCCTCGAGATCGCCCGGCTTGCAACCGTCAGTCACCGCGCGCGTTAGCGCGCTCCGCTCCGCACAGACGCCGAGAGGGTAGGCCGCATTCTCGACGTTCACACCCTCGAAGACGCGGCCGTCGGCCGCACGCACGGCGGCGCCAACGTGGAAGCGCGAATACGGCGCGTAGGCGCGTTCGGCGACCGCAACGGCACGGTCGTAGAGCTCTCGGTCCGACTCCCTCATGGAACGAGCTGGAAGAGGACGAGCGTCAGTATGGCGCCGAGCGCACCCCCGTACGCCACTTCGAGGCCCGAGTGGACTCCCGATTCGATCCGGGTCTGGGCGACCAAGAGGCCCATGATGAACGTCAGCGACGAGATCAGGAACTGATGCCTCGAATCGTCAAGGATCAACGTGGCGGCCATCCAGCCCGCGAACGCGACGGCTGCATGACCCGACGGTAGCCCCCCGCGCAGCGGCGTGCCGCTCCCAGTGAAAGCCTTCGTCGCGATCACCGCGATGATCGTCACGACGAGCGCAATCAGGGTCAGCTCGGCGGGTGCGTCAGTCAGTCGGTTGAGGAGGCGCGAGCTCCGGTCGCCGACATGATCGGAAAAGACGAGATAGCCGACGGCGACCGCATTGATCGTCGCGATCAGCACAGCGCCGGCTGCGATGTCCTTCGCGAGCTTGGCCATGGGATCGAAAGACGTCGTGGCGACGTCGATCGCGCCTTCCAATGCTGTGTTGATCATCTCCGCGATCAGGACGAATGCGATCGCGAGCAGCAACACCATCAACTCGACCTTGGACACCCCGACGGCGAGGGCCGCGACGAGCACCGCCACCGCCACGGCGAGGTGGATCCGCATGTTCCGCTGCGTACGGAGCACGTGGATGATGCCCTCGAGCGCAAAGTTGAAGCTGTCGATGAGCGACGGGCCCCGGGGGCGCGTGCTCACGTCAGCCCTCCTCCGTGCCGCCGCTCGCGCTCGCGCATCTCCTCGCCGTGCTCGTAGCCGAGCAGATGGAGAAGTCCGTGCACGAGGGCACCTTGCCACGCTTCCCCGACGACGACGGGGCAGAGCACCACGTCACCGATGTGTCGGGGCACCCCGTCCTCTCCGCCCGCACGTCCGTCGATCGGGAAGGCGAGCACGTCCGTGACCTCGTCGACACCCAGATGATCGCGCTTCAAGGCACGAATCTCCTCGGGGGTGACAAAGGTGATGCTGACTTCTCCGTCGGGCACGTTCTCGGCGGCGAGCACTCGTCGCGCAACTTCCCCGGTAGCGCGCTCGGCGACCTCCACACCGCTTCGGTTCGCCACCTCTACAGCAAGCATCGATTATCTGCGCCGCTGCGTCCCGGTCTCCTCCACATGCAGCTTGTAGGCCTCGACGATCCGCTGCACGAGCTTGTGGCGCACCACGTCCTCGTGACTGAACCCGATGAATGCGATGCCGTCGATGGCGCCGAGGATGTCCTGGACATGGATGAGACCGGAAGCCTGCTCGCGGGGAAGGTCGATCTGCGTCACGTCGCCTGTCACGACCACCTTGGAGCCGAATCCGAGCCTGGTCAGAAACATCTGCATCTGCTCGGGGCTCGTGTTCTGAGCCTCGTCGAGAATGATGAACGAGTCGTTCAACGTCCGGCCCCGCATGAACGCGAGCGGGGCCACCTCGATCGTTCCGCGCTCCATGTACGTCGCGAGCTTCTCCGCGTCGAGCATGTCGTAGAGCGCGTCGTAGAGCGGGCGCAGGTAGGGATCGACTTTCGCGAGCATGTCGCCCGGGAGGAAGCCCAGGCGCTCCCCCGCTTCCACGGCCGGCCGCGTGAGAATGATCCTCCCGACCTGCCGCTCGGACAGCGCCGCGACGGCAAGCGCCATCGCCAGGTACGTCTTTCCGGTACCGGCCGGGCCGATCGCGAACGTCACGGTGTGGTTGCGAATCGCGTCGACGTAGCGCTTCTGCATTACGGTCTTCGGCGCGATCTTCTTGCCGCGGTGGCGCCAGACGACGTCCTCGAAGACCCCGCGGAGGTCCTCCGCCTGATCGAGAGCGCGAACGACCGTATCCACCGTGGAGGGGCCGATCTCGTGCCCCCCTTCGACCAGCTCGACTAGCTCGTCGACGACGGCCCGGGCCTCCGCAACCTTCCCCGATTCGCCCTCGATGGTGAGGCGGTTTCCCCGGAGCAGGATCGTGCAGCGGAGGCGCTCGCGCAAAGCGTCCAGCACGCCGTCGTCGATCCCGGCCAGCTCGGCCGCGACCTCGTTGGGGACGGAGAGGACCTCCTGCGTCACCGTACTCAGTGTAGGCACTCCTGCCACCGCGCCTTCGAGCTTGCCAAGCTGAGACCGCGCGGCGAGGTCGTCCCTCGCTCGGGCGAGGTCGGACGCGCGGCCCGGAGCGTCAGGCGAGCTTCTCGCGCACCAACTGGGTCACGGTCGACCCGTCGGCGCGGCCGGCGACCTGCGGCATCACGTCGGCCATGACGCGCCCGAGATCGCGGAGGCTCGTGGCCCCGACCTCGGCGATCACGCTGTCGACGATCTCCTCCAGCTCCTCCTCGGAGAGCGCCTCTGGCATGAACTCCTGCAGAACCGCGACCGCCTGCTCCTCCGCTTCGGCCTGCTCCTGCCGGCCTCCGGCGGAGAAGGCCTCGGCCGACTCCAGACGGCGTTTCCGCTCCCGCTGCAGCACCTGGAGCTCCTCGGACTCGTGGAGCGACCGCTGGAGCTCCTTCTCCGCCGATCGGAGTGCGGCCAGCGTCAGCCGGAGGGCGTCCCGGCGAGGTGCGTCGCCGCTCCGCATCGCCGCCTTGAGCTCGTCCTCGATGCGCAGTATGAGAGTCACAGCGGCATTCCTGTCACGCGCCCGCCGAGGATGTGCCAGTGCAGGTGGAAGACCGTCTGGCCGCCCTCCTCGCCGACGTTCGCGACGATGCGGTAGTCCGCGAGGCCGGCGTCGCGAGCTGTCGTGGCGATGAAATCGAGCATGCGCTTGGCCTCGTCGGGTGAGAACTCGGCGATCTCCCGAAAGCTCGGCACATGGCGCTCGGGAAGCACGAGCAGGTGCGTGTCCGCACGTGGGTTGATGTCTTCGATCGCCACGAAGCCGTCACCTGTGCGGACGTGGTCACCCTCTTTGACGAGGCGGCAGAAGGGACAGTCCTCAGGCAGCGACGATCCCCTCCTCGACCACAGCTCGGGCGCGAACCCGAACGAGCTGGCCCACCTCGCCTTGGACGAGCCAGGGTGAGTAGTCAGCGCCGTAGCCGCGGCCCGGCCGGTCGATCAGGACCATGTCGTCACGGCCGATCTTCGCGCGCCATCGCTCCAGGCACGCCTGGTGAGACGCTGCCCTGAGGCGAGCACTGCGCTCCTTCTTGACAGCCGGCGGCACGGAGTCCGCTGCGGCCGTCCTGGTTCCGGGTCGAGGCGAGTACGGGAAAACATGCACCTTCGTGATGCCGGCGTCGGCCACGGTGGTGAGTGTTCGCTCGAAAGCCCCCTCGTCCTCTGCCGGGAAACCGACGATCGCATCGGTGGTGATGTTGAACCCCTCGGCACGGCGAACCCGCGCCAGGTACGTCGCGACCGAGTAACGGCGTCCCATCGCCTCGAGGACGCGATCGTCGCCGGACTGGAGCGGGACGTGTAGGTGCGGCGCCACGGATGGAGTCTCGCGCATGGCGGACAGCAAGTCGTCGGTCAGGTGGTTGACCTCGATGGACGAGAGGCGCAGCCGCGCGAGACCCGGGACCCGGGCCACCTCGCGAACGAGCCCGGCCAGCGTGTAGCCGGCGACGCGATCCCGGAAGCAACCGAGGTTGATGCCGGTCAAGACGACCTCGCGGTGCCCCTGTCCGACGCGCCGCCGAACCTCCGCCAGAACCGCCTCGGCCCTGCGGCTCCGCGTGGCGCCTCGCACGAGCGGGATGACGCAGAAATTGCACGAGAACGAGCAGCCGTCCTGAATCTTGACGAACGCGCGCACCCGGTCCAGCCGTGCGTCTGCCCGCACGCAGCCGATCGCCCCGACATCGCCCGCAACGAAGGCGGGTGTCTGCTCGCTCGGCCTGCGGACGACGACCACGTCTTTTGAGAAGCCGGCGAACGCGTCTGCCGCCAGGTTCGCGGCGCATCCCGTGACGTAGACACGCCGGTGCGTGCGCGCCGCCCGCGACACCGCCTGGCGTGACTTCCGAACCGCCTCGTGAGTGACGCAGCAGGTGTTCACGACGGCCACGTCGGCGGCGCCGGCACGCTCCACGTGGCCGTCGCCGAGTAACCGGTCGCGGATCTCCTGCGCGTCGGTCTGGGAGACCTTGCAGCCGAGGAACGTGGTGGAGAAGCTCGTCACGGGGCCGAAATCTACTCGTCGCGCGCGTAGAGGTCGGCCGCCCAGCCGCCGAGCGAGCGGCGGTCCTGGCGCCGGTAGCCGGCGAGCGCGGGCTCCTCCGGAAGGAGGTAGCCCGACGTGACGAGGACGCGCGCTCTCAGCATCGGCCCGATCGCCGCGATGGTCTTTGCGCTGATGTTCGCCACGGCAACGTCAGTCTCGGGGAGCGGCCCGGAGACCGCGTCCGCGGCCCAGACGTCCAGCTCGACACCGTTCGCGACCGCATTTCGGCGCGCGGTCTCGACGGAGACCGGGTCTGAATCGATCGCGTGCACGGGGGAGAAGCCATGTAGTGCCGCGGCGAGTGCGAGTACGCCGGATCCACAGCCGATGTCGAGCAGGCTCCCCCGTTCGCAGTCGAGCAGCAGCTCGAGTGCGAGCACGGTGGTGGCGTGGCCTCCCGTTCCGAAGGCACGTTCCGGATCGATGAAGAGGGCTCGCACGTCGCCGGGAGGCGTCTCCCAAGTCGGTCCGATCCAGACGTCGCGGACCCGCACGGGGCGGTGAAACTGCTTCCAGCGCTCGTGCCACGTCTCGTCCACGTCCTTACCGGTCGCCGCGCCGAAAGTCCGCAACACCCGCTCCTCACCACCCGCGTCGGTGTACGCCGCAAGCTCCAGTCCTTCTCCTCGCTCGATCTCCTCGAACCCCTCCGGAAAGAGCTCCATCATGGTGGCCCGGGCCTCCTCGGCTCGTGCGAGCGCTACCGAGACCGAGACCCTGCGGAGATCGCTCAGCGGAACGCGCTCTTCAGCTTCTCGAAGAACCCCTCGTCCCGCTCGTAGGCGTCGTCGGCGATACCCCGCTCGAAGTCCTCGAGCAGGCGCCGCTGCTCCTCCGTGAGACGCCGTGGCACGACGACGTTGACGAAGACCCGATGGTCACCCCTGCCGAACCCCTGCAAGACCGGCATCCCGCGGCCACGCAGGGTACGAAGCTCGCCGGGTTGAGTGCCGGGCCCGAACTCGAGCTCGTGGTCGCCGTCGAGCGTCTCAACCGCGACGCGGGCGCCAAGGGCAGCCTGCGTCATCGTCAGATCGACGGTGGACACGATGTCGTTCCCGTCACGCGCGAGTCTCGGATGGGGCCGGACGTGGACGAGCACGTAAGCATCCCCGGACCGTCCGGCCCGAGACCCTGCGTGGCCTTCGCCGGTGATGCGAATCCGCTGCCCGTCGTGAATGCCGGCCGGTATCTCCACCTCGAGAGTGCGCTCCTCGGCGACACGGCCGGCCCCCTGGCAGGTCGAGCACGGATGCTCCACGATCTGGCCGGCGCCGGTGCAACGTGGACAGGCCTGCGTGCGGACGAACTCACCGAACACGCTGGTGGAGACCTGCTGCAAGCCGCCGGCACCCGCACAGGTCGGACATGTCGTGGGACTCGTGCCCGGCTCGACACCATTCCCTCCACACGATGCACAGGGAACCGCGACCTCGAAGCGCACCTCGCGCCTTGCCCCCTCGGCTGCATCCCGGAGCTCGATCGCCACCTCGGCGCCGACATCCCCGCCGCTTCGCCGCCGCGAGCGGGTTCCCGCGCCGAAGACCTCGTCGCCGAAGAAGGCCGAGAAGAGGTCGGACAGGTTTCCGAAATCGAAGCGGCCGGGCTGGAAGCCGCCACCGCGGAGGCCGGCGTGTCCGTAGCGGTCGTAGACCTCACGGGTCTCCGCCTTCGACAGGACTTCGTACGCCTCGGCCGCCTCCCGGAACCGACCCTCGGCATCGGGAGCGCCCGAGACGTCGGGGTGAAGCTCGCGTGCAAGCCGGCGGAAGGCCTTCTTGATCTCCTGCTCGCTCGCGCTCCGCGCGAGGCCCAGGACCTCGTAGTAGTCGCGCTCCGTAGTCGCCATGGATGCAAGAGTAGCCCGCTCGTCGGGGGCTCCCGAGGGCCGATCAACCCTCTTCGTACACCTCCTCGACGAAGCGGGACAACTCGTGGGCCGCGCCCCGTACGGCGCGAATCGCCATGTCGTAATCCATGCGCACCGGCCCCAGCAGACTGACGGCGCCCAGGGTTCTGTTCGTCAGGCCATATGACGCCCCCACGAGCGAGACGTTCTGCAGCGCCGGATTCTCGAGCTCTGCACCCATGCGTACGAATGCGCGCCTGGACTCGACCACGCCACCCATGATCCCGAGCAGTGCTGCCCGCTGCTCGAGCACCTCGAGCAGGCGCCGGCACGCCTCCAGCTCGTCCGGCCGCACGTCTGCGAGTAAGCCCGCGGCGCCGCCGACGAACAGTCGCTGCTCCTCCGCCTCCACGAGGTCCGTGAAGGTGGGGGCTACCATCTCCAGAAAGGCGAGCTCCTGCACCGACAGGCTTTGGTCACCAAACCGCTGGCGCAGCAGGTGGCTGCCGAGCTGAAGGCCTGCGACGCGCTCGTTCAAGTACTCGCCGGCCCACTTCGCGAGGCCTGGATCGACCGGCTGGCCGGACGTCAGGAGCCGTTTCGTGACCCCGCCCGTCGACGTGATCACGACGACCATCACGACCTGGGGCTGAAGCCTTAGCACCTCGACGTGGCGGACGATCGCCGTCTCGAGCGGAGGGGCCGATACGAGTACCAACAGTCGAGTGACCTGAGAAAGCATCTCCGTGGTCGCGCGCATCGCTGACTCGAGCTCGCTGCGCGCTGCTGTGAGGTCGAGCGGGAGCGAGCCGGGACGAGGCTCCATGCGCTCGAGCAGACCGTCGACGTACAGGCGGTAGCCACGCTCCGTCGGCACCCGACCGGCGGAGGTATGCGGGTGCGTCAGGAAACCGAGCCGCTCGAGCTCCGCGAGCTCGCTCCGGACCGTGGACGACGAGACATTCAGTCCGGAACGCTCCACGAGCCCCTGTGAGCCCACGGGCTGTCCCGTCGCCACGTAACTCTCGACGACGCGCCTGAGAATGTCGCGTTGACGAACCGTCAGCTCGGTTTCCATCGATCCCCCTCGGTGCAGGGAATTCTAGATGCTTGATCGGAAACTCCCACGGGCCGGATGGCGGCCCCGACACGGCGCCGGAACGTCGCCCTCGCCCTTGACAAGGCATCCTGCCTTGCCCGCGGACGAGTGCGGCGTCCGGCTTGGTCGCTGCCGTCCCCGGCGGCGTGGCAATTTCCGGTCAACCACCTAGCTCGTGGCCGAGCTCAACGTCTGCCCGGTCGACGAGCTGCCACCGGGATCGGTGAAGATCGTTCATGCCGGTGAGATCTCGGTCGGGGTCTACAACCTCGGCGGGGAGCTCTACGCGCTCGAGGACCGCTGTTCCCACGATGACGGCCCCCTCGCCGAGGGCGACTTCGATCCAGACACCGGTGTCGCTGTCTGCCCCCGTCACGGCGCGAACTTCGACATCCGCACCGGGAAAGCGCTGACCCTACCCGCGTACATCCCGGTGGACACGTTCCCCGTTCGCGTGGACGACGGAATGGTCAAGGTCGACCTCACGTAGCGAGAGGCTTGTTCCATCTCGGGGAGTCGCTACACTGGCGCTACCGCGGAAAGGAGGTGGTCCGATTGGCAGAAGACTGTTCGGGCAGTGGAGGTACTGCCCGGTAGGGGCGTGTCCCTGGGACCTAAGGGGAATCGCCTAGCCAGCGTGTGGGACTCGCGCT
>JACCTQ010000076.1 GCA_013812265.1 Actinomycetota bacterium | reverse complement strand
GACGCGAAGGCGGAGGACCTTCCGGGCGGCGGTGCAGCGCACCAGGGCGCTCGGCTGCTGACCGAGGCCGGGATCACCCCGGGCGTTCACAAGCCGTTCCAGATCGCCGTCGACGGGGACGCAACGCCGGCCGAGCTCGAGCAAGTGGCCGCGCGGCTCGACGAGGACGAGGGAATCGCCGGCGCCTCCGCGCCGCCGCCGGCACGCGCGGATGGCTTCGCGCTCGTCGAGGCGTTCTCCACCAGCGACGGCTCGAGCAGGGAGACGCGCGAGACGGTGACGCGGTTGAGGAACGACGTGCTGCCGGCAGCTGAGGCCGAGCTGGGGGGAGGCGCGCAGCTGACGCTCGCTGGCATCCCGACGGAGGAGCGGGAGTTCATCAGCGCCGTCTATGGCACGTTCCCGTCCGTGCTCCTGTTCGTGATCGTCCTCACTTACCTGCTGCTAATGCGGGCTTTCCGCTCGGTCTTCCTGCCGCTCAAGGCGGTGATCCTGAACCTCGTCTCGCTCGGCGCCGCCTACGGGATCATCGTCTTCATCTTCCAGAAGGGGAACGGCAGCGAGGCGATCTGGAACGTGCCCGCCACCGACTCGATCATCTCCTGGATCCCGCTGATGATCTTCGCGTTCCTCTATGGGCTGTCCATGGACTACGAGGTCTTCATGCTGACGCGCATGCGCGAGGCCTACGACGAGACCGGCGACACCGTCCGGGCTGTCTCGCTCGGCCTCGCGCGTACAGGGAAGCTCGTCACGAGCGCCGCCCTCGTCCTGATGTTCGCCTTCTTCGTGCTGTCAACGAGCCCGGGCACTGACATCAAGCAGTTTGGGATCGGGCTCGCGGCCGGGATCATCTTCGACGCGACCGTGATCCGGGCGCTGCTCGTCCCCGCGATCATGCGCCTGATGGGGCGCTGGAACTGGTGGCTGCCGCCGTGGGCCGCTCGGGTCCTGCGCGTCTCGCCGAGCTCGGCCTAGCTTCTCGTCTCAGCCCGTGCGCACACGTGTCCGAGAACCTGCCGAAGCAGTCCGGCTAAGGCTTTGCGGCCCCAGACACCGAGACGAACGGGCGACGTGTGGTCGCCCGCTGCGTCCGCGTTGGCTTGCGCGGTGTCCTATCCGACCTTCGTCCAAGGGCCGGCCCAGACGAAGTGCTGCCCGTCCTTCCCTTTTCCACAGCGATCGGGACCGGCGAGCGTGAGGGTGAGCGTGTCGGCCGAGACGGCCCAGCGGTAGTCGACTCGTGCGTTGGTGTGTAGACACCAGCCGTTGCCCTCGTGCGAGTTCTCCAGCCTCGTGTAGATTCCGCCTCTCGCCTGGAGTCGCCCGCCCGAGAGGTAGACGACGTCGATGAGACTGTGGTGACCGCCAGGGTCGCGGATCTTCCAGCCGACCTTGTTGATCGATAGATCCCACTTGCCGGCCGGCGTCGTCGGGCCGAGCTGAAGCGTTCGCGTCCAGCGCGTGTTCGCGAGGGAGGCCGGGGGCGTCGGCGCCGGGAGGACGCGGGCGATCGTCGTCCGCTCCGCCGTGCGCCCGCCTTTCGTCTTGGCGCGGACGGTGTCGACGGCGCGGACGGTGAAGCGATGGCTTCCCGGCGAGAGCCACGTCGTCACGAGCCAGTTGCTGTCGAAACCGTAGGTGTACGGCGCCGGGCTGCGCTCGATCCAACGCACCTTGCCGTCGATCAAGAACACGACCCTGGCGATCTGCGCAGATGGGAGCTTCGGATAGGCGCGCCAGCGGATGCGGTGCGGCAGCACTTTCTTGCCGTCGAGCGTCGACGTGACGATGAATTGTTGCGCGTCTCCTCCTCCGCCGCGTTCCTCGGAGCCGGCGCCTGCTGACGAGACCGCAACCATGCACGCCATACTCGCCATTACCAGGATTCGTCTAACGACTTTCATCTCTTGCCTCCTTCGGAGTGTTCTGAAGACACGCCGCCATGCCGGAGCCGGCGGTTCGCAAGAACGCGCAACGGCATCCTAAAACGGGCTCAGCCACGCGCACGCTGATTGATTGCTAAGGCTTCCGCTGGCACGCCCGGTGCTCAGGCCGTCCCGCGATCGCGGGGAATGGTCACCGGCCGCGACCCCGCGTGGGAGTAGATGGTGAGATCTGGAGCACTGACCGCCGCCGCGGGACAGTCCGAGCTCGAGATGTACGTCCGGCTCGCAGCGGAGGTCGCATCAGTGTTAGCCAACGCGCGTCCATTCGCCCGTCCAGATGAATCCCCGGATGCCGCATGCGTCCTTGCCGCCGACTGGAGAGAGCGTCAGTTTTCTGTCGCTCACGGTCCAGCGGTAGGACGCGGCGGGCCCGCCGAAGTGGCACCAAGCTCCGCCTCCAGCGACCTTGTCGCTGTATGGGCGGAAGATGACCGCGCCCCGGACGTGCAGCAGCTTCGACGTTGCCGTGTAGTCGGACTGGAACGTGAAGCCCTTGCCGGTCTTGTTGCTGGCCGGGTAGACAAACTTCCCCGGGAACCGGTCGTTGATCCAGCGCTTTTCGAAGGTGATGCGGTAGAGGCCTGAAGGTGAAAAGGTAAAGGTTGGGTTGTCCTTGGACCCCGGCTTCGGAGCCTCCGACGTGTCGATCGTGCGTTGCCATGTGCCCGCGATCTCCACCGGGGGCGGCGGAGCGGCTGGGACCCGGGCGACGACGGTCTTCGTCGCGACGCTGCCATCCTTGGCCGTCGCTCGCACCTGGAAGCGGTGGCGGCCCGCTGTGAGCCAGGTTGTGACGAGGAATCCGTCATCATTGGCGTAGCGATACGGCGGGTTGCGTTCCGTCCAGCGAACGAGGCCATCGATCAGGAAGTCGACCCGCGCCACCTTGCTCCTTCCGAGCGACGGGGAGGCGAGCCAAGCGATGCGATGCGGCAGAACGCTCTTCCCGTCGAGACTGGACTTCACCGTGAACTGCGCTTGCGCTGGGGATCCACGCGTGGGCGATGCCGTCCCCGGCGTCAAAGCCGACGCGGCGACGACCAGCGCGACCAGAACGCTCTTCCAACGAACCAGACGAACGGGTCGATCTCCCATTTCGATCCTCCTTCAATGAACGGGCGACGGGGATGCACACGCCGTCCGGATCGATTTGATCCTGGAAGACGCCGCTACCAGGTAGCTATCGAGCGGCTACCGTCCGGCGATGCTCGAGTTCCGGATCCTGGGGCCGCTCGAGGTCGTCGGGGACGCAGGGCCGCTTGCGCTCGGCGGGCCGAAGCAGCGAGCGACGCTCGCGATCCTGCTGCTCAACGCGAACCGGGTCGTCTCGATCGACCGGATCGCCGATCAGCTCTATGCAGGACGCTCACCCGTCACGGCGGCGACGCAGGTGCACCGCCAGATCTCCGAGCTCCGCAGGGTGCTCGGCCCGGACGCGAGGCTCGAGACGCGGTCGCCTGGATATGTGATCCGCGTCGCGGCCGAGCAGCTCGACCTGAAGCGGTTCGAGCGCCTGACGGAGGAAGCAGGCCGTGCGCTTGCGCGGGACGAGGCGGAGACCGCGTTCGAGCTCCAGCGTGATGCCCTGGCCCTTTGGCGCGGCCCGGTGCTTGGAGACCTCGATCAGGAGCCGTTCGCGCAGATCGCGATCGGACGGCTGGAGGAAATTCTGCTGGCGGCGCTCGAGCTCCGCGTCGACGCGGAGCTCGCCCTCGGACGGCACAGGGAGCTCGTGGGAGAGCTCGAGGAGCTGAGCTCGCAACATCCGTTTCACGAGCCCTTCGCCGCGCGGCTCATGCTCGCCCTCTACCGGTCAGGGCGCCAGGCTGACGCCCTCGGCGTCTACCGTCGCACGCGGGAGAGGCTCATCGGGGGCTTCGGGATCGAGCCCAGCCGCGAGCTCCGCGAGCTGGAGCGGGCGATCCTGAACCAAGACGCTTCCCTCGACGTGGGAAGCGGTGTGGCCGCCACACGGCCGGTCACGGGGCCTGACCGGATCGTGCTCGTCCTTCCTTCCGGCGACGAGCGGCTCGATGTACTCTTCGCAGTCGCCGAGCCGCTCGCGGCGCTCCCCGGGCGCGCGTTGCTGATCGCGCGACTGCTGCCGGACGAGACGTCGCTCCCCTCCGCGGCGGCCGCGCTCAGCGCGCGGCGTGCCTCACTCGGTGTCGAGGCGCGGACCGCGGCGTTCACCACTGTCGATCCGGTCGCCGACGCCTTGCGTCTGACCGCGACGTACGACGTCCAACTCGTCCTCTTGGACACGCCAAGTCTCGATGCGGCCGTCCTTCCGGACGATGTCGCGTCGATCGTCGAAGGATCGCCGGCCGACGTAGGTCTGCTCACTGGCCCGCGCGTCGACTGGGGATCCGGCGACGGCGTGTGCGTCCCGTTCACCGGGAACGAACACGACTGGGCGGCGCTCGAGCTAGGAGCCTCGCTGGCCTCCGGCAACGGAACCCCACTGCGACTGGTCGGCAGCAGGGCGGACGTCCCACGGGGTCGACGCGACGCGAGCCGCCTGCTCGCCGACGCGTCCATGGCCGTTCAGCGAGCTGTCGGAGTGGATGCCGTGCCCCAGCTCGTCGACCCCGACTCGGCCGCCCTCGTCGGGGCCGCAGAGCGCGCAACGATAGTGGTGACGGGTCTGCCGGCGAACTGGCGCCGGGAAGGGCTCGGCGACGCACGGCGCGCGCTGGTTCGCCGTTGTCGAGCGACACTGCTGGTGCACTGCGGCCCCCGACCGAGCGGGCTTGCTCCCACCGGAAGCCGGAGCCGCTTCACGTGGACGATCGAAAGCGGCCCATCCCCCTAGATGCAGGGCGTTTCCAGCGCGGCGACGAAGTTCGCGTAGGACTGCGGGGTTCCGGGCTCGCGGTTGGTATTGGTACCCGGCCCCCTGTACAGCGTGACTACAGAAATCGTCTTGTGATTCTGCGTGGAGAACAGCAGGTTTTGGCCGACGACCCACGAGATCACGGTCTTCCCGTCCGGGGAGGTTCCGTACGGTGACGGCTGTACGGCGTCGCCATACACCTCCTTCATCTCCTTGATCGTCGAGCACGGTCCGATCCCGGCGGCCGTGCGGAGACGCCTGTTCCAGGTGGTGATGATGTCGGCGCGCTCGGGGTTTGCGCGAAAATAAACCGCGACCTCGGGCTGCCCGAACGCGAGCCCCGGAATCGGAGGATCCGACTCTGTGAGCTGGAACTCCCTGTACCCGCCGAACTGCTTCTTGTAAGCAGCGTCCGTGCGGCCGAGCCTGGCACCCGCGATGGAGGTCTGGGTGATCGCCGGGGGACCGGCCGTCGAAGTCTCCTCTCGAGTCGTCAGGTATCCGCCAATTGCGACGCCAGCTGCGGCGAGTAGCGCGACGGTCGCCACGACCGATCGACGTCGGCGTCGCGAACGGCGTCCGTACGGCTTGCCGGCGAGCGCCGCCCGGGCCGCCGCGACGAGCTCCCCGCAGCTCGCGTACCTGACGTCAGGCGCCTTGGCCAGCGCGGTGGCAACCACGCCGTCGAGTGCCTCCGGGAGCTCGGGGCTCAGCTCGGTGATGGGCGGCGCCGTGTCGTTGAGATGGGCGTAGATGAGAGCGAGCTCGCTCTCACGCTCGAACGGGCGCTCTCCCGTCAGACACTCGTAGAGCACGCAGCCCAGCGAGTAGACGTCGGCCCGGCGGTCGATCTGGCCACCCGCGATCTGCTCGGGCGGAACGTAGTCGATCGTCCCGACAAAGCCGCGGTCACCCGTCAGGCTTCTGACCGAGGACACGTGCCGGGCGAGGCCGAAATCGCATACAAAGGCATGCTCCTCGCCGGGCGCTCCGGTAACGAGGATGTTGCCAGGCTTCACGTCCCGGTGGATGAGCCCCGCCGCATGCGCGGCGTCGAGAGCATCAGCGACTTGTGCAATCAGGCGAACGGTGCGCGTCGCCTCGAGCCGGCCCTCGCGGCGGAGCAGCTGGCGTAGATCCGAGCCTTCCACGTAGGTCATTGCCAGGTAGAGGCGACCGTTCTCTTCCCCGAAGGTAAGCGTCGGGACGATGTGGGGATGGTCGAGGCTCGCGGCGATCTCCGCTTCCCTCATGAATCTCTGACGGAAGCGCTCGTCCTCGGTCAGCTCCGCGGTGAGGAGCTTCAGCGCGACACGACGTCCGGTCTCGCTGTCCTCCGCCAGGTAGACGGCGCCCATGGCTCCCTGGCCAATGAGCGACTCCAGGCGAAAACCGGCAAGAACCGCGCCGGGGCGAACGTCCGATGGCATCGCTTGCCGTCAGCTTCGCACGCGGCTGACAAGTTTTCCAGGGACCGGCGGTCGAGCCGATCTGCTACGCCTCGCCAGGGCGCTTCTCAGCGTGGCGAAACGCCGACACCGCTGAGGGCGGTGCCGGCGCGCCGCTCGCGACAGCCGGCCGATCTCTAGTCGATGTGCATCGTGCCGGTGTACTCGTCCAGCACGATTGCGCCCATCCCCTCACCGGTAAGTTTTCCAGCCCCATGCAGCCTGGCGTAGTCGCCGGTGCCGCCTATGACCGTCCAGGTTCCAACCGTGTCGCTCGTAGTGAAATCGAGCGTCGCGCGTAGCAGGAGGTCGAACGTGCCCGCATCGCACACGAAGTGCTTGACCAGAAGGATTTGCGCCTGGTTGCCGCTCTGAAAGCCGACGAAGTGTCTGACCTCCGTGGAGACCGTTCCCGACAAGCAGATAACCCCATCATTCGAGGTGAAGTTGTCGACTGCTCCCGGCTCGATCGTTGTGGGAACCGTGATCGTGACCGGTTGTGGCGGCGAGGCCACGGCCGCTCCCACAAACGCAAGCACCGCCATGACCGCTGCGGCTAGCGACCCTAGTACGAACCTCTTCCTCATGCCTCCTCCTGTTCCGACCCCGTATCGCTCCTATGGCACTTACGCGATCCATTTCTTGTTCTGTCTCCCGCTCGATGGTCTCGTCGGGCGCTATCGACGCGCTACCCAACGGCTACCGTTTGGGGGCGACGACGATCGCATTGACCCCCGCGTAGACCCCCGACAGCGGCTCGAGCGCCAAGCTGCATCCCCCGTCTGGCGACGCGAGATGATGGTCCCACCTTCCGCACTTCCACGCGATCTACGCCGAGCACGAAGCACAGATCGTGATCGAGACGCTAGAGCCCCTTGCCGGGGGAGCTTCGGACACAGCACGTATTCGCACGGTCGAGCCGCTCGAAGGCTTCGCGCTCCGGCTCGGCTTCGACGACGGCACCGTACGCGAGGTCGATCTCGAAGCAGAGTTGTGGGGACCGGTGTTCGAGCCTCTCCGCGTCGACCCGGAGCTCTTCCGTCAGGTGCGTGTGGACGAGGAGCTCGGTACGATCGTGTGGCCGAACGGCGGGGACATGGACCCGGACGTGCTCCACGGCCACGGCCCGAACGCGCTGTGGATGCCGGCCTGGGCCACGGTCTGGTGCTGCTCGAGCAGGCGCCCGTCCTCGGTCCTGAACTCCCACTCCGACGGCACTTGCCCGTGGTTGCCGCTCTTTTCGAGCGCCTCGTGGACGAGCCTT
>JACCTQ010000021.1 GCA_013812265.1 Actinomycetota bacterium | reverse complement strand
GGACGAAGCCGCGCGAGCTGGTGGAGGACACGACCACGTCGGCTCGTTCGAGCTCGCGCGCGACGTCCCGGAGAGCGACCGGCTGCCCGCCGAACCGATCCGCGAGCTCCTGCGCGCGCTCGGGCGTCCGGTTGGCCACGACCGACACCGCCGCACCGCGCGAGACGAAGTTGCGGGCCGTGGACTCACCCGTCTTCCCGGCGCCGATCAGGAGCACGCGCCGGCCGCGGATGTCGTCGAAAACCTGCTCCGCGAGCGCGGCTGCGACCGACGACACGGACGCCGCGCTCTCGCCGATGCCGGTCTCGCTGCGGGCCTTTCGACCAGCGTGGAGAGCCTGGCGGAAGGCCCGATCGAGCAGCTGCCCCGCCGCGCCCGCCTCGTACGCGGCGCGCACCTGGCCAAGGATCTCCCCCTCGCCCGGGACCATGGAGTCGAGCCCGGCTGCTACCCGGAAGAGGTGGAGGGCCGCCTCGTCGTCGCTCAGGCGGTAGAGAAACGGCGTCAGCTTCGCCTCGGGCGCGCCGCTCAAACGCACGAGGGCCTCGAGCGCACGGGTCTCGGCCGCCCCACCGTCCTGACCGGCGACATACAGCTCGGTTCGGTTGCAGGTCGACAGGCAGACCGCCTCACCGTCCTCGGCGAGCTCGGCTGCGAGCTCGGCCGCCTGCGCGGGCGCGAGGGCTACCAGCTCCCGAAGCTCGACCGGGGCCCTGTGGTGTGAGATGCCTACGAGTACGAGTCTCATGCGCTAGCTGAAATGGGTCACGGGGAGCCCGATCCGGACGAGAATCACGAGGGCGAAGCCGAGCAGGACGAGCATGGCCGCCCGGCGCCCGTGCCAGCCGAGGCCGTAGCGGACGACGAGGAACAGGGCGTAGACGAGCCACGCGAGGCCGGTGAAGATCATGAGCGGGTCCAGCTCGCCGCCTTCGGAAGCCAGGCGCGCGAGCCCGGCGCCGATGCCCAGGGTCAGGGCCGGCAGGGCAACGGCGATCGTCCGGGCAGAGGTCGCGTCGAGCGAGACGAGCGAAGGCGCGCGCAAACGAAGCATGCGCGCTCCCTCGTGGCGCTTCAGCTGGTGCTCCTGCCAGAGATAGAGCCCCGAAAGGGCGGCCGCGAGCGTGAAGCCCGCGAAGGCGGCCAGCACGAGCCCGACGTGGAGAACGAGGAAGAGGTCGGGGTACCTGCTCTCGCTACCCACGGCGGTACCGCCCCCGGCCCAGGCGAGCAGGAGGAGGCCGAAGACCAGCGGCATCACGCCGAGCCCGAGCAGCCGGAAGCGGGCGCGGCAACCCCAGATGAGATACGCGCCGACGACCAACCAGACGAACAGGTTCAGCGACCCGGCCCACGTGTCCCACGGGAAGCCGTTCGCACGGACGGCCTGCACGGCGAGCAGGCCGGTCTGCGCGACCCAGCCGAGCCGCACCCCCCAGGTCGCGAGCAACCCGTAGGTCCCCGGCCGGCGGGCGTTGCCGAAAAAGGCAACGGCTGCCTCTCCGTAGGCGACGAGGATAGGCCAGACCAGGAGCTCAGCCATTGGCGGCACCGGTCTGGCGGGCTCGCGCGCGAGCGAGATCCGCGAGCTGGGAGATCTCCCGCTCGAGACGCGCAAGCTTCGCCGCGAAGATGACGACGTAGACCAGAACGGCCGCGAAAACGACGAGGTAGGCGGCGAGCACGTACTTCTCGGCGCTCGTCACGCGAGCGCCTCTCGCAGATCCCGTAGGCGCTCGTCCAGCCGCTTCCCCGTGAGCTCGTTTCCGTACAGCGCGGCGGCGAGGGCGAGCATGCCCGCGAAGCAGACACAGAAGGCGGTGAACATCTCGCCCGTCATGTCCGGTCCGTCGCGCTTGAAGACGGCGGGATGGTAGATCGTGCCGGCGAGGCGGATGGCGAGGAAGCTGACCGGGATCAGTGCCACGCCGAACAGTGCGTAGACCGCGGAGAGGTTGGCCCGCTGCGGTCCCGGATCGATCGAGTAGCGCAGCATGAAGTACGCCGAGTAGAAGAGAAAGAGGATGAGGAACAAGACGAGCTGGCGCTCTCCCCAGCTCCACCAGATGTTCCAGGAGATCTTCGCCCAGATGGCACCGGTGACGAGGGTGAGTAGACCGAAGATCGTGCCCATGTGGATGGCGGTGTAGCTCTCGAGGTCGTAGCGTTCCTCCCGCTTCCAGAGCAGGCGCAGGGCCTTCCAGGCACCCCAGCCGAAACACGCGTACGCGGTCAGGGCGACCGGGACGTGGATGTAGAAGATCTTCTGGCTGAACCCCTGATCCACGTCCTCAGGCGCCCAGTACAACGCCAGGGCAATGCCGGAGACGAGCAGCAGCGCCGCCGCCGCCGCCAAGCCCACACCCCCGCTATTCCGTAACGACGTATTCAAAGCTCGCCCAGGCAAGTATCGCGAAAAGGAAGTCGTACAGGGCGAGGAAACCCAGGTAGCGAGCGGGATCATCGGCCGTGGCCGCGCCGACTCCACCGATCATGATGGGAATCGCGAGTGGAAGGAAGAGCAGCGGCAGGAGCAGCTCGCGCGCCCGGCCGGCAGACGCCATGGCGGCGAGCAGCGTTCCGACGGTGCAGATACCCACGTCCGCGAGGAGAACGGCCGCAACCGTGGGGCCGTTGATGCCCGAGAAGAACAGCTCGAAAGCAGGGAGGGCGACCGCTTCGGCCAGAAGCAGAAACACGAACGTGGCCACCACTTTCCCCAGCCAGATCGCGCTCCGGTCACAGGGCGCGAGCACGAGCCCCTCGAGCGCGCCGCTCTCCCGCTCCGGCGCCCACGCCCGCGCGAGCCCGAGCAGAGCGGTGAAGACGAGCGCGACCCAGAGCAGGCCCTGCGCGGCCACCTCGGCGGCGCCCGCGGGCAGGGCGAAGTGGAAGACGACAAGCGTCGAGAGGACGAAGAGGAGCATCGCGGGGAGGGTGTCGCGCGCC
>JACCTQ010000352.1 GCA_013812265.1 Actinomycetota bacterium | reverse complement strand
TCGCGGTCACCGCGATCCTGCAAGAGCCCGAAAAGGCGAAGAGCGCCGACGCGCTCTGCGAGGCGTTCCTCGGCGAGCGGCGACTTGTCGGCACAGCGCACAACGCCTACTCATCGGCCGGGGTGCTGCGAGCGATCAGCTGCGCGTTCAGAATCCCGCCGCGCTCGCAGGGAAAGCGGCTGAGGCTGGCGACGACGATTACCGTGGCGAGCCATTCTCCTGAGCTGGCGGACGCTCTCATAAGCCCGATTGGCAGCTGGAAGATTACGCCCTAACCGGGATCAATCAGCTAGGACGCGTAACAAGAGGCACGGATGCAAAGCACGGAGAGGGGAGCCCGTCACTCGTCCGGACAATCGTCGATGACGTCGCGCCAGCAACCGGAGACGGCCAGCGAGCCAGCGCTCTTCAAGGCGAGCTCTTGGTCTTTGTTGCTCGCCTCAGGCCCGCTTGCTACCCAGGCCGAGAAGCGGTAGCCCCGCCACTCACCGCCTGCGTGAAGCCAGCGGACCTCTGGCGCGGGCTTCGTCAACACGTGGGCCGGTCTGAAGTCGGCCGGGCGCGGCCAGCCGCGCTCGATGGCCCCGAAGCGGGTTCCTATCTGCGAGCGGTCGCTTTCCTCGAGGATCCAGAGCAGAACACCGTCCTTTGGGAACTCGTTCGCCAGCGCAGCGCTCGGCATAGGCCCCGGCAGCTCGTCCATGTGGGGAACGAGCTTCGGCGGCAAGCCGAAGAGCGCGCGGTTACTCGCGAAGAACAGTGGCCGCGGGCGTGGTGTCTTGTCGGGTCGGAACATCGCGGCGGCAGCGGCCCAGCCCGGCGGCGGGCGCAGCGAGTCGCCGGGGTTGGTGGTGATGAGCGGCCAGCCGGCGTAGGGATCGGGCGGGGGAGCTGGTAGCCCATCGAAGCGGAGAGCGCGGAGAATCTGCCCCACCTCCGCGAGCCGCGCGTCGCTTACTTTCTCGCCGAACATGAGCCAGAGTTGGAAGGGCCGATCGGCGTCGCGGAAGGTTGTGTTGAAGCCAAGAACGGCATTGCAACCGGGCTGGAGGTCCTCCCGCGAGAGCGTGTAGGTGTCGGGCCGCGGTGGGAAGCGGCTGCGTGGCAGATCGGCCCAGACATCCCCGCGGGAAGGGCGATACTCGAGCAGCCAGATCAGTGCCCCATCCTGAGGAAGCGCCTCGAGGTCGCGCTTGATTGCCACGCAGGGGGAGCCGCCACCCTTGCCACCGCCTTCGAGCGGATACGTGGCGAGAGCCAGCACCTCGCGCGGGTAGCTGACGTTCGTGAGCGGCTTGTCCGCGAGCTGCCAGTCGTCGGGAACAGTCGCGCTGAGGCCGAGCTCGGGGGCGTGATGCTTGCGCCAGCCGGCCGGCGTCGGTGCTCCGGGCTCCGTGCGGAGGGCGAGCGTTCGCAGGACCGCGTTCGCCTCAGCGCGCATCGCCTCGTCCGGGTCGTTGCGACCGAAGAAGACCTGAACATTCAAGAATCGGTCGCCAACGCGACCGACGATGAGCTGTGTCGAGACATGAGGCGCCGGCTGGCCCTCGTATGAATCGTCCAGGAAGTACCCGTCAGCGAGGCCGATCGGTGGCGCAAGCGAGCGAGCGGCGGACTCGGCACCACGGGTGCCGGCCACCGCGGAGATGAGGACGCCGTCTCTCGGTAGCCGCTGGATCTGGCGCAATGAACCGGCGTCGAGATTCCGCAGCGGCTCGGGCCAGGGGATATTCGAGGCGTGCAGCGCCGTCGTCTCATCTCCGCGAGGGCCGAGGCGCTTGACGAAACCGTCCCAGCCGACCGGTAGCTCGATGCTGAGACCGTCGAGGCCGAGGCGACGCGTCTCGGGCCCTGCATCGGCAGCGTGGCGTTCGGCAGCGCCGCATCCCGCTGCCACCGCGCAAAGTACGAGCAGTGCAAGGATGCGAGCGCTGAGGCTGGCCATGACCAGGAATACGTAGCGAGATGCGTGGGAGGTCCGTTTGGATCCAGCAAAGGTGCCTCGGACGATCGGCCGGCAAACGGACTCGAGGCGGACTCCGCGCACGCGACGACGATTACCGTGGTGAGCCATTCTCCTCAGCTGGCGGACGCTCAGCGGGAAAAGGAGAGGCTGTTCAGGACGCGCTCGAGCTCGGCTCGAGTCTGGGGTGAAGCGGACTTTCCCATGGCGACGAGGAGGTAGAAGGCGCGGCCTTCGTCACTGAAAGACATCCAGGTGTCGAGCCGCCTGGCGTCCGGTACACAGAAACGGCCAGTCTGGTCGTCGATCGGGAGGCCGAAAGACGGAGGACGCGGTGGATAGCCCGACTGCGGATACGGCTTCGCCCGCTCGAGGACGGCAACGAAGGCATCGGCGGGACCAAGATCCTCCAGCGCTTTGACCGGCCAGTTCGCGCAGCGCTCGCCACCGGGACGGAGCGGATAGGTTCCAAGGGCGAGGATCTCTAGTGGATCGCCGAGTGTCGGAGTGAGCCGCTCGCGTGAGAGCTGCCAGCGCGACGGATAGCGAACGCTGAAGCGATGCTCCTCGCTCTGATGGTTCCTCCACTCCGGGAGCGGCTGGGGCAGTGTGCCTTGCTGCCGGGCACCCGCGCGATCGGGGGAGCCGTTGCTTTCACTCGCCCCGCATCCCGTCAGCAGACCGGCAAGCAGGACCTGCGCCGCTACAACCCAGCTCAGCACGGGTCTCATGGTGAATCTACGGTCTACCCGCCCGGCGAGGTCCCACCGAGCGAGCCGACCGCAGACCGACTCAGCGCTCGATCCGTACTCCGCGTTTCGCGAGCTCGCGGCCACCGGCCAGGGCGCGAACCGTCACGAACACCTCCTTGTCATCGGTTGTCAGTGGGTGAATGGCGAAGCCCTCGACCGGTCGCACACGCACGTCGTCTTCGCCGGGTCGTTCGATCACGACCAGATCGACTTCGTCGCGCACCTCGACTTCGACGAAGACGTCCCGTCCGGCAGGTTGCAGCACCGCGTCGAGGACGGGGCCGCGGTAGCTCTTCGGTGGACAGCCGCCGCCCTCCGAGCCGGTCGAGTAGCTGATGCGCCAGCAGCGCCCGCCGTCCGTCGAAGGCGCGACGCGCAGGACAGCCGTCGCGTTACGTCCCTCGACCTCGAGGGCGATCCGCTCCTTTCCCGGCACGGCACGCGGCCCGCTCTCGTCTCCAAAAGTCCTGATCGAGATCACGCGCCCGGCTTGGTCGTAGGCGACCACCCGGACGGGGAACTTCGTGCGCGCCACCGGGACGAAGAAGACGTTGTCCTCGAGCGGTACGGCGACGCGCTCACCCGTGGCGAGGAAGAGCTCGATTCGATCGACGAAATCGCTCGCGACGCCCTCGACACTCGAGTACTGGTCGCCGCCGCGCGAGCCGACGGTAACGAGCAGAGGACCGACTCCGCCTCGATCGAAGAACCGGTCGAGTGGCGCGCAACCGTAACCGCGAACGCCCGGCCGGAGCGCGCCGTAGCAGAGGGCGGGTCCTTGCCCTGCCAGAGGCCCGTTCCGCTCTTCGCTGTGAACTAGCGCGAGGAACATGCGAACGAAGCTCTTCGGGTCGGGCTGAATCACTCGACCGAAGACGACGCGGTGAACTCGAGTAAGCGTGGCAGCGTCGCCCAGTGGCTCTCCGCGCGGCTCCCGCCGCACGAGCCATCCAATCTGGCCGCCCTCGACGTGGCGCTCCACCCGCGTCGGTCCCTGTGCCTCTCCCCTCGAGACCGCGGAACCGTCGGTGAGCCCGAAGGGCGCCGAGGCGAGCGGCACGCGCTGACTGCGCCCCTCGGTGTCGGTCGCGAAGGCCTCGCGAACGCGCGCTCCCACGGCCGGGTCCGAGGCTATGTGGAGGAAGGAATTGGCGGCAACGAGCGCGCGCCGACGTCCATCGTCGGCCACGAGCTCGACGTCCGTCACGCCGTCGGCGACGATGCCGAAGGTCGCGCTGGCACGCACGGGCGCGTACTCGCCGGGCCGTGCTCCGACGGGCAGCTGGCGTACGCCGAAGGGGTGGTCGACGAGCAGCACGAGAGCGGGTGCCTCGGCGCGTTGAAGGTCGCGCAGCGGCGCGCAGCTCGTGGCCGGCTCCTCGCCGCTGCCTCGCGCGACGAGCCTGAGACAAAGCGAGTCACCAGTTCGAAAGCCGAACAGCTGGTACTCGATTCCGTCTCGCTCTTGCGCGAGCAGCCGTCTCAGCGCGACTGTGTCCGGAAAGCCAGTCCAGGCACGGGCGCTTTCCTCGGCCAACTCCCGCTGCTCGGCCTCGGACGCCGGCTGGCCGGGCTGACCTCGTAACCACGCCGAAAAGTCGCCCACACTGCGGACGAGGCCGCCCCCCACGGGGGTCACAGCGATCACGACGGCCGCCACCGCCGCGGCAGCCGTCGCGAGCACGAGGCGCCAGGAGGTCGTGCGCGGAGTTGCGTCGAGGCGCCGGCGGACCGCGTCCCAGTCGGCCCCGCTTTCGTCGAGCGGTCCTGCGAGTTCCTTCAGGCGCTCGCGCAGCCGCGGTTCAGTGTCGATCATCGCGTTCCTCCTGGTCGCTTTCCGAGAGAGCTCCGGAGCGCAGCGTGCGCGGCGTGCAGCGTGGCGGAGACGGTGCCGGTGCGGACGTCCAGGGCAGTTGCGATGCTCTGGTAGTCGAGGTCGGCGTAATAGCGAAGAAAGAGCATGAGTCGCTGGCGCTCGGGCAGCTCGGCTATCAGCCGGCGCAGGTCATCCGGGTGGCGGTCCGCGTGGCCGTTGCGGCGCACGTCGGCTGCCTCGTCGAGCGTCAGATCGGTCGGCTCCCGCCGTGCGCGCCGGGCGGCGTTCACCACCGCTCGCCACACCCAGGCCTCCAGTGGCCCGCTGCCACGGAACCGCCTGCGGCTGCGGATGGCGTCGGCGAAGCCGTCGTGCACCGCCTCGACGGCGCGCTCGGGATCGCCGACGACAGCGAGCGCTACGCGCTTGAAGTGACCGAAGCGAGTTCGGTAGAGAGCCTCTACCTCGGCCAGACGCGGATCGTCGTCCATCATCTTCTTGATGCCGATTCGGCCGTTCTTGTTTAGTCGTTAGGACTGATGATCGCACGAGGGAGCCGGCGGTCCGATCGGTGCTTTTTGGCGCGCGCCTTCGGGAATCAGCCAGAAATTGCACGGTGGCGCCGACTTACCTCCAGAGACCAAGTTTCGGACGAAAGTTGTTGAGGCGGGTCGCTACACCAAGTTCCGGTGGTGGCTAAGAGAGCAGCGTTAGAGGAGCTACTCCGCGGCCAGCACGGTAGGCGGCGTCAGGCGACCGATCTGGCTGAGCGGCAGCAGTGAGGCGACCAGCGCCACGACGAGGCCGCCGAGCGTCGCCAGGAAGGCCGCGAGCAGGAGGGGGAGGAACGGCACGCCGAGGAGCGTCACGCCCACGATCAGCCCGACGAGCGCTCCGCCCACGCTGCCGAGCAGGCCCAGCCCCAGCGCTTCCAGGGCGACTAGTTTTTGCACGTGACGCTCGTCCCAGCCGAAGGTCCGGAGCGTGACGAGCTCCGCCGAGCGCTCACGCAGGTTCAGGAACAGCACGTCCGCGAGCGACAGGGCGGCCAGCACGATCACCAGGCCGACAGCGAGGAAGTCCACCCCGCGGATCTGCAGCGAGATGGCGTCGCCGAGGAGCGTTCCCACCAACGTGCCGTGGAAGGCCCGGTTGATGGCGAGCATCAGGGTCAACGCGGCAACGCCGACGAGCAGCCCCACCGAGCCCACGACTGTGCGCGCCGGGGCTCGACGGAGGTTGACCGCGGCGAGCTCGGCCATCCGCCGCACCCGGCCCGATCTCTCCCTGCCGGCGACGGCCGGCCGCACGGCATCGAGCGGGACGCTTCGAGCGGCCCGCCAGGCCGGCAGGAAGCCGGCCAAGACGGCGAGCAGGAGCGATATCGGCAGGACGAGGAACACTCGCAGCAGCGACACCTCGAGCGAGAAGATGAACACCGCCAGGCCGGCGAGCGCCGTGCCGAGCACGCCTGCGATGAGCCCGATCAGCGCGATCTCGCCCAGCACGGCGGCGAAGATCGCCCGCTGCGACCAGCCCATGCACAGGAGCGTCCCGATCTCTCGTCGCCGCGCCCGTGCGGAGGCGAAGGCGCCGTTGGCGAGGAAGAAGCCGCAGACGAGAGGAATCAACGTGAAGAGGGCGAGATCCTTGCGCGCGAGCGCGTTCAGAAACGACACCGAGACCCCCTTCTTGACCCAGCCCTCCTCGAGCAGCAGCGCAGGGCGGCCGAACTTGCCCTTGGGCAGCTCGACCAGGACCTCACGCGGCGAGGAGCCCACGGTGATGTCGACGTCCAAGCCTGTCTGCTCCCTGATCTTGACCGCGACGGCCTTCACGCGCTCCTGGCTCAGCTCGTCGGGGCCTTTGACCCCGGCCACGCGGATGCGGATGACGCTGATCGGAGCCCTGCCGTTCACCCCCTCGAAGTACTTGGGGTTGAGGAAGGGCTTCATCCCCTCGAGCGTCGTCAACAGCAACGGCGGCTGCTGGATGTAGTCGCCGACGTTCTGCGTCGGCAGGAGCGGCTTGCCGCGGAGCGCCTTGCGGCTCGCGACGTCGGCGGGCTCGAGCGCGGGCGGGTAGTAGGTCTCGAGCGGCACCCCCGACAGAGGCGAGAAGCCTGGGAGCTTGGCAGGGTCGTAGCGTCCCACGACTCGGAGGTGCGGTGTGTCGTAGACATTTCTGGAGAAGCCGTGCGACCCCGTGTGCGGCGTCAGCGCGCGGAACTGGAGGTCGGCGTTCGACTGCGGCGCCGGGTAGTGGCCGCCGGCGGATACGAACCGCTTCGCCCTCCAGATCGCCGGCGGATTCGTTACGACACGCGGCTGCACACGAAGCCTTCCCACGCTCTGGTAGCGGACCTCGCGAGGAGTCCAATAGATGTCGCTGAAGATGTCTCCTCCCTTGACAAGCTGCTCGTAGACGCTCGATGCCTCCACGAGCCGATGCTCAAGTCGCTCGCCAGGTAGGCCGGTCACGAATGTACGCGCGCGCGAAGAAGCGAGAATCTGTGGGATCTCGGCTCCGCGCGGAATCTGGAGACGCTCGACCTGGACTTCGAGATGCTCATCGACATAGGTTTTTGTGCTCGCTATGACAGGTATTTCGCGCCAATATCCAGTGCCGCGTTTGCGAAGTCGAGGCGTGTCCTCACTTGTTAGATAGCGACCGGTGCTCACAGCACTGTTGAGCTTCACCAGACGAGCTTCTTGCACAGGATCGATTGCGGCGATCAGGAGAGGGAACGAGATCTGCGCCAGGGAACTCACCTTTCCGAGCGGATGTCTCGGGTCCGCAAACTGTCCTTGTCCGAGCGAGAGTTCCGAGAACGTGCTGAGATAAACCAGAGGTTGAAACGGGCTCGTGACACGCGGCCCCTGCACGTTGAAAGGATTGCGGACGTCCAGCGTCTGACCGTTCGGGAGGATCTCTTCTATCCCGGCGAACGGATTTCTCTTCGTGTAGTACACATAGCTGGCTCCGGCGGCATACCGCGACAAACCATTCGCAACAGCGGTCTTCCGCAGGCGGTAGAGCTGGATTTGGTCGTTGGTTAGGACATCGTCGATGACGATCGGTACGACCTTGAAGGGCAGGATGTAGCCGACGTTGGCGATCGGCGCAGCGATGTCTACGCCCGGGATCTTCTTGATCCTTTCGTACTGCTCGAACGTGATGCCGCCGAAGATTCCGCTCAGGTAGTTATTGCGAACGAGCCCTTCACTGCGCTCGAGCTCGGCGAAGGAAGCTCGAGGACGGACGAGGATGTCGTAGGCGGTGCGGTAGTTGACCTCGACCGAGCCGCGCACACGAACCGCCGTCGTCCTCGCCGCCGACGTGAGCAAGACGAAGCTGCCCGCGGCGACGAGGACGGCGACGCCCAGCGCGCCTGCGCGACTGGGGCGCGAGCGGAGCTGGCGGAGCAGGAACCTCAGCACAGGGTCCTGGAGGGCTCCGAGTAGACTGGGCGGGTACCCGAAGGCGTGAGAGCCGTCACGGCCCGCCACACACCCCGCAGCCGAGCTGGTAACGGCAGTTGCCACCGAAGTTCTCGCATGTGCAGCATTGGCTCGGTTGGTAGCCGCTGCACTCGTAGCACTTCCACGCTGTCTGACCTTCCGGGCATTGTCCGCACGTCGCATCGGGACAACAGTGGGCGCTGATCGCCCACGCATTGCTGGCCGGTACGAGCGCTACGCCGAGTCCGATTGCGACCGTCTTGCCGAGCTTACGCAGGAAAGCGGCTCGGCTGGAGCGAGACACATGATCGCCATGTTCTGAATATCGCTCTGCCTGCATCTTCATTCCTCCTATGTACTTGGACGCGCCGCAGCTTCCACGTGCGATCGACTGTGGGCATCGCCTCCTTCCGCCTGTCTCGCAAGCCGTCGCAGGTCGCTCACCGACCCGGGGACCAGCACGCCGGCAACGACCCCGGCAGCGTCGACGGCAAACGCTTGCGGCGTCGAATGGCTGTGGAATCTTGTCGTCACGCTCGGCTTTGCGGGCTACCCCACCGGCTTACTCCGCGGCCAGCACCGTCGGCGGGGTCAGGCGGCCGATCTGGCTGAGCGGCAGCAGCGAGGCGACAAGGGCGACCAGGAGACCGCCGAGCACGGCCAGGACTGCCGCGCCGAGAAGAGGAAGCACGGGCAC
>JACCTQ010000333.1 GCA_013812265.1 Actinomycetota bacterium | reverse complement strand
CGGCCGGCACTGTACGAGTACAGGCCGCTCGCAAAGGCCTTCGTCGAGATGCGCGCCGGCCGTCTGGAGCGGCTCGAAGACGCGCGTCTCGCGGTGGAGGAGTTGAAGGAACGACCCGAGGCAGCCATCTTCGCTCGCGGTCATGACGCCGGTGCAGACGGGTCCCTCTTTCGAACGGTGCTGCTCCCGCTGCTCGTGCGGACGGCCGAAGCATGCGGTGGCTTCGACTGGGACGACGATGCTTTCCGCCGGGCGTACTGCGAGTTCGAGGAAACGCTCTTCGCCAGGCGGCACTCGTACGTGGCGTTGGCGCCGCTCGTGGGCGTCTCCGCCGGAGGAACGATCGAGTTGGGCCCGGGACTGCGCCTGCGCATGGCCGCAGCTGGAGAGCTCGCAGCGCACTGGCCCGAGGCGGGCGGGCTGCTGCCGGCCGATTTCGGCCGCGAGGCCGACCGGGCGTTCGTGCTCGAGCTCGAGCGGCCGCTCCGGGCCGGGGCACCCGAGCCCCCAGACGCCCCGGGGGAGTTGGCGGACGCCCTCACTGCCATCCGGCTCGCGACGGCCGGCGCGGTGGCCACCGGTCCCGTCATCTTCGAGCGCCTCGACTGGCGCCCGTACGGGATTCGTCCGGCCGTGCCGATCGCCGCCACCCAGCCCCCCGGTGAGCCGACGCGGTTGGACCCGCTGCGGGGACGTCTTGCGGCCGACCTGCTTGTCCGGCTCAGCGTGTGCGACGACGACTCGGAGCTCGGGGAGGCGCTCGATCGCTTCGAGCTGTCGCTCTTCCAGGCCGAGCCCTTTCGCTCCGAGCAGCTGCGCGAGTCGCTTACGGCACTCCTCGGAGGCATTGACGGACTCTTTGCCGCGGCGCTCCGCGCCTCGATCCTGTTGGGAGACACCGGCCGGGACCGGGCCGGGCATCTGCGGCGGCTCCGAGCGCTTACGGCTGGTGAGCCGGCGACCACCGAGACGGCCGACGCGGTTCGCCTAGCGCTCGTCGAGGCTCTGCTGCACGGTGATCGAGTCGCGCTGATCGCATCGCTCGACGATTCGCTCGTCGGCCTGTCGCCCCGGCCGACCGGCTACCGTGCCGCGCGGTCGCTTGCCAGCTAGCACTAATCTAGGGACGAGCTCGGAAGCGGCACAGAGTTGGCACAGAAACGTTGGTCCCGGGTGCGCGTCCGCCGGCTAGCGTCGGAGCGTGGAGGAAGCCCGGCAGGTGATCGAGCGCCTTCGGCGCATCGAGCTCCTCGAAAGCGAGCGGGCCGATCCGTTCCACGTTCTCGCCGAAGTGCAGGAATTGCTGGTGGAAGCGAGACTGTGGATCGCGGCCGAGCACCACGCCGACGAGCTTGCGGAAGCCGCGCTTCGAAGGCTGGAGGCGGCTCTGGCGGAAGGGAGGGTGCCTTCGGCTGCTCGCTAGCCGTTGCTCGGTCGAGCAGCGCGCCGAGATCCTCTGAACGTGCCCGCCTGCTGCGCCGCGACCCGGTGACCGCGCGCCCGCGGACCCTGTAGCGTTCGCCTCATAGGGATCAAGCATCTAGAGGAGAGTGCGGCGACGAACCGAAACACGGAGCTCTATGGGACTCGCGCGCCTGCTCTCCCGTCCGCCAAGGCACGACCCGGTCGCTGAGGAAGAGCCGATGGCGCAGGTGATCGCATTCGCCAACCAGAAGGGCGGGGTCGCGAAGACGACCACGACCCTCAACCTGGGCGTCGCCTTCAAGGAGAAGGGACTCCGCGTGCTTGCGGTCGACCTGGACCCGCAGGGAAACCTGACCATGAGCCAGGGTCTGAATCCTGACTCGATCGAGCGCTCCCTGTTCGACGTCCTGGTGCACCGGCTGCCGATCGAGGAGGTGGTGCACGAGAAGGAGATCGATGTGGCGGTCTCGTCGCTCGACCTGGCCGGCGCCGAGCTCGCCCTCTCGGGGATGATAGGCCGCGAGCGAGCGCTCGAGAAGGCGCTCGCGCCCGTCAAGCACCGCTACGACTACATCTTGATCGACACGCCGCCGTCGCTGGGCGTCCTGACCGTGAACGCACTGGTCGCTTCGGACGGCGTCATCGTGCCCGTGCAGTGCGAGTACCTCTCCCTGCGGGGACTGGTGCAGCTCGAGAACACGCTGTCGATGATTCGCGAGAACTTGAACCCCAACGTCGAGATCCAGGGCATCTTGCCGACCATGTTCGACCGCCGCACGCTGCATTCGCGCGAGGCGATCGAGATCCTCGAGGAGAATTTCGGCAAGCTCGTCTTCAACACGCGAATCCGCAAGACGATCCGCTATGCAGAGGCGCCTGTGAAGGGCAGCTCCGTGCTCAAGTACGATCCGTCGGGCGCGGCGGCCGAGGCCTATCGCGACCTGGCCAGGGAGGTGTTGAATGGCGCGAAAGCGCGCCAGCATGCGTGAGGGCCCGCTCGCGGAGCTCTTCCGGGCGACCGAGGCGGCGCAGCGCCAGGCCGAACGTGAGGGAGGCGACGAGAAAGCGCCTCGGCCATCTCGACGCAAGCTGAAGCCCGTCACGGAGCCGCTCGAGGAGACTGTCGAGCACGCTCCTCCGTTCGACGAGGCCGAGCCTGCCGAGAAGACTCCCGCACTGAAGCCGGCAGAGACTGAGACCGAGCCCGAGCGGCCGAAGCCGCGCTGGCTGGAGCCGCTCCCGGAGCCGGCGCCGCGCCTGCACTACGTCCCCAAGCCAGGGTCGACGTCGTACCTTGCCGTCATCCGGGTGGTGGGCGTTGGCGGCGGCGGACTGAATGCGGTCGACCGGATGATCGACTCGGGCATCGCCCAGGTCGAGTTCGTCGCCGTGAACACCGACCTCCAGCAACTGCAGACGAGCGACGCTCCGCACAAGATCCACATCGGTCAAGAGCTGACCAAGGGTCTCGGCTCTGGCGCTGACCCGGACCTGGGTCGCCGGGCGGCCGAGGAGAGCTACGACGAGATTCGCCGCGCGCTGCGAGGTTCCGACATGGTTTTCGTCACGGCCGGAGAGGGCGGCGGAACAGGATCCGGCGCGGCTCCGGTCGTCGCCCGCATCGCGCGGGAGCACGATGCCCTGACCGTCGGGATCGTGACGCTTCCGTTCAAGTTCGAGGGCACGCGCCGCCTCCGGCAGGCGGAGGAGGGTGTGGCCGCGCTCCGCGAGGCGTGCGACACGGTGATCGTGATCCCCAACGACCGGCTCTTGGAGGTGCTCGAGCGCTCGACCTCCATGCTGGACGCGTTCCGCATCGCAGACGACGTGCTACGTCAGGGCGTACAGGGCATCTGCGATCTCATCACCATGCCGGGCCTCATCAACCTCGACTTCGCCGATGTCCGCACCGTCATGAAGGACGCGGGCTCGGCGCTCATGGGCATCGGCTACTCGACGAGCGAGAATCGCGCGCAGGAGGCGGCCGAGCGGGCGCTCCGCTCGCCGCTGATCGAGACGGAGATCGTCGCCGCCACCGGCATCCTGCTCTCCATAGCGGGCGGGCCCGATCTCTCGCTGATCGAGGTCAACGAGGCGGCAGAGGTCGTGCGCCAGGCGGCGAACGACGACACGAACATCATCTTCGGCGCGACGGTCGACGAGCGACTGGCCGGCCAGATGTGGGTGACCGTCGTCGCGACGGGTCTCGGCGGCCGCCAGCGCCGCCGGCCGACCGCGGGCACCGTTCGCGGAAGCGAGGAGCGGCTCGAGCCGCCGAGCTTCCTGCGCGACGTGTAAATGGTTGATCGAGCTCCAAGTTCGTGAGCTGCTCGGGGGCGGCTCCGGCGCCGCGCCCGGGACGTCATCAATCATCTAGCCGGCGCAGTTCGTGCGCGAGCGACCGGCAACGGTCGCGATCGCACGGCCCGCATCGACGTCGAACACGAGCTCTACGCGGCCGGCGCGCGGCGCGTCGAGACGAAGCATCCCGTCCTTGCCCGCCGTGAGACAGCCGCTCGACGTGCCCCAGTAGGGGGAATGCCGCACGGCAAGGCGGTAGCGGCCGCCCACCGGGACGTCGAGCTCGAGACGTGTTCGGCGTAGGCTGATCACCCGGGCTGAACCGGGCCCGGTGACGATCTTGCGGGGGCGCGGGACCTCGAACACCGTGAGGTGACGTGTCCGAAGCACCACCGTAAGGCCTGAGCGGGCGCTCGCGAGCAGCTCGGCCTCGGCCCGGGCGCTGTAATCGGGAGGCGCATCGGTCAGTACGACGTAGCGAATGCCGAGCCCACGCAGCCAGCGCTGGTATGTCCGTGGGCCGAGCTCGCTGTATAGAACGCTGTTCTGTGGAAAGTCGTCCTGCCGGAACCAGCCGCGGGCCAGCGGGATCCCGGCGCGGGGGAGATGAACGGCCGCCCAGTGGCCGGCGGTGTCCACGGCCTCGACGCGGTAGGAGGGGGAGAGATGCGTGCGCAGGAAACTGACGGCGGGTTGCCAGTAGCTTGACTCGGTGGCCGGATCGTCGGCGGCCTTCGCGAAGCTGGCGGCGAGAGGAGCGACGTTCCACGAGATGGCGAGCCCGAGGGCGACGAGCGACAACCCGAGCGGCCGCCAGTTGCGAAGCGAGAGCGAGAGCACGGCGATGGGGACGGCAGCGAAGCGGAGCCGGGCGACGTTCTCGCCGACGGCCGAGGGCACGAGGTAGGAGAGCAGGCAGGCGGCGAGGTAGACGACGAAGACGAAGCGAAGCATCCGCGCCGGCTCGACGCGCCAGGTGAGTGCCGCGCCGATGAGGCAGAACGTACACGCGGCTGCCAGCTCCTCAGGCGAGAAGGGGAATTGACCATCCGCCGGGAACGCCCGCGACAGGAGCAGCTGGACAGCGCCGGCGCCGGCTACGGTCAGCGCGGGCACCACGAACCGCCGGCGCTCCTGGATGCGGGCGATGCCGATCCCCGTGAGCACGAGGGCGAGGAGCAGGAACGCGACCGGGCTGGCGGCGAGCGTGAGCAAAGCCAGCGCCGCAAAACGCCACCTGGCCTGTGCCTGCAGCGTCCAGAGGGCGAGCAGTGCCAAAGCGATGCCGAGCGCGAACGGGAAGGCGGCGGAAAGGACAATTCCGGCCCAGACGACGGCGAACGTCCGGCTCGACCAGCGAGCTGTGGGACCCCACTCGCGTCCCAGGACGACCGCAAACGCCAGGGCGGCCGTCGCGATCGTCGCCACGGCGAGCAGCTTGATCCCGAGCAGCGCGGCGAGCGGGTAGTAGAGGAGGCTGTACGTGACGAAGCTGTAGCGCCCCGAGTACCAGAAGTTGTTCCAGAGGGCGAACCCGTCTTGAATGAAGATGGCCCGCTGGTAGGCGTGCGCAGCGAGATCGCTCCCTGGCGGCCCGAGCCAGGCGAACCCGGCGGCGAGGGCCGCTGCGGCCGCCGCCGACAACAGTGCCTCGCGCGCGAGCGGCGTGGGCCGTGGCACGAAGGCGAGTTGCACGGTGGCGAACTCTAAAGCCACTCGTGCTTGGCGTCTCGCTCTGCCGATTACGCTCTCGCCATGAGGGGCGCTATCGCCGCTGGGCACCCGGTGACCGCTGAGGTGGGTGCGCGCGTGCTCGCCGATGGCGGCAACGCGGTCGATGCGTGCATCGCAGCCGGGTTCGCCTCATGGGTCTGCGAGAGCCCTCTCACCGGCCCGGGCGGCGGGGGTTTCATGCTCGTTCACCGTGCGCGCGACCGCTCGTCGCGCGTGCTCGACTTCTTCGTCGACGTGCCCGGGCTGGGGGCGAAGCCGCCCACCGCCTCGGAGATGGAGGCGATCGACGTCTCGTTCACGCCCGAGTCTTCGCAGGTCTTCCGCATCGGAGCGGCGTCGTGCGCGGTGCCGGGCGCCGTGGCCGGCCTGGCTGACGCGCACCGCTCGTTCGGCACCAGACCCTGGGGCGACCTGCTCTCACCGGCGATCGTGCTGGCGCGCGGCGGCGTCGAGCTCACGCGCTCGCAGGCGTACCTGCACGCCATCCTCGATCTCATCCTGCGCCACACCGACGAGGGACGGGAGCTGTACGAGCTCGACGGCCAGCGTCTCGTCGCCGGTGACCGCCTGGTCATGCGGGATCTGGCGACGACGCTGGAGCGACTTGCCGACGCCGGCCCCGAAGACTTCTACCGCGGCGAGCTGGCAGCTGCTCTGGTGGAGCACGTTCAGGGGCGGAACGGGAGCGTGACACGCGAGGACCTCGCGGCGTACCGCGTAATCAGGCGACGGCCCATCCGCGCGTCCTTCCTTGGCCACGAGCTCGTCTCCAATCCGCCCCCGTCGACGGGAGGTGTCCTCATCGGCTACGGCCTGCGGCTGCTCGACCGCATGGGCGTCGCGGGGCGGGCTGGAAGCGCCGACGCGATCGCTCAGCTCGTAGAGGTCATGCGCGAGCAAAGCCGCGCGCGAGGCGGCCCTTTCGCCCGGGAGCTCTACCGCGGCGGCCTCGCGCGCCGGCTGTACGACGAGCGCGCCCTCGAGGCCGCGGTGGGCCGCGTCGGCTCGCGCACGGATGCGCCGCTCGAGCCGGCCGTCGCACGCGGGACAACCCACATCTCCGTCGTGGACGGCCGCGGGAACGCAGCGTCGCTCACGGTCTCCACGGGCGCGGGCTCGGGAATCGTCGTGCCGGGTACCGGCATCCATCTGAACAACATGATCGGCGAGTTCGACCTCAACGTCACCGGGGGCGTTCACCGGCCCGGCGTCCGCATGACGAGCATGATGGCGCCGTCGGTCGTCCTGCGAGACGGCGCGCCGAGGCTCGTCGTCGGTAGCGCCGGATCGCTGCGCCTGCGTGGTGCAATCCTGCAGATCATCATCAACGTGGTGGGTCACGGCCTGCCCGTCGGCGAAGCTGTGGCGGCGCCTCGAGTGCACATGGAGGAGCCTTTCGTGCACTGCGAAGGCGGCGCCGACGCCTCCGAGCTCGACCGGGTGGAGGCGATGGGCTACGAGGTCGTTCGCTGGCGGCGCCGCAACCTCTACTTCGGCGGCGCTGCCGGCGTCGAGGTCCGACCCGACGTTTCGCTCGCCGCCGCTGGCGACCCTCGCCGCGGCGGCGGCGGCGTCGT
>JACCTQ010000310.1 GCA_013812265.1 Actinomycetota bacterium | reverse complement strand
CGTGGCCCCAGCCGCGGCACGCCGCACGCACGGGTTCACGCATCATGAGGCGCAGTGCCCGTTCGGTCGACTCACCCACGGCGGCGCGCCCGGTTGGGGCCAGTGACTGATCGATCAGTCAACACCCTGCCCGTCATATCCCTATGGTAAACCCGCGTTTCCGCTCGGCGGCCGAGAGCGCCCCACCCGGGCGTCGTCCGACTGCGGGGCAAGGACTCGAACCTTGACTACCTGATCCAGAGTCAGGCGTCCTACCATTAGACGACCCCGCAAAGCGCGTGGAGCGCACGCCGATTCTAGCGTCAGATCTGCAGGCGATAGCTCGGAACGAGGCGCTTCTCGGCTTCCGTGTCGATATGTGCGATCACCTCGACGTACGGCTCGAGGCCGGACCCGCGCAGCTTGGCCTTGAGCAGCCCGTCGATCTGGTAGATGCCCGCGGAGTTGTTCATCACGATCTCGATCATCACCGGGCGGTCGGCGCCGTCCTTGATAGCCACGTCCTCGATGGCCGCTGCCGACAGCGAATGGATGCTCACCTGGCCCCGAGCGAACGGGATCCGCGAGCGCCCCTGCTCCATGTCGAGCGCGTCTGCGACGCGGACGATCCCGGCTTCGAGCGTGAGTGGTCGTCCGTACTCGCGATGGCTCGTGATGCTTTGGAGAACCTCGGACGAGATCACGGTCAGATCAGGCTCCTCGTAGAGACCGGCAAGGAGCTCGCGGAGCTTTGGCTCGGCGAGGAACAGGCTGAAATCCTCGTGGCCGTCACGATGAACGGCCATCCCGACGCAGTGCAAGAGCCCGCCGAGGACGACGACCATCTCGGCGTCGTCACGCTCCAGCCCGTAGTCCCGCACGAGCGCCGGCTCGACTCCGTGCTTCGTGAGCTGACGCAGGAGCTTGAGCGCGATGTTGGTCACGATCTGGACATGCACCCAGGAGTGGTCGTTGATCTCCATTCGCGCAACCGCGTTGACGTTGGCGACGTGCCACCAGCCCTTGAGCTGGCGATCGGCGTTCACCCGGTCGATGAGGGTGCGAAGCTTGCGGTTGCCGCGCGACGGCACGTTGATGCGCATGCGGTCGACAGCCTCCGACGGGGTCATGCGCGTCTCCCGCTCGGCCTCGGCCGGAATTGGCTGCTCGATTCGCTCCTCGGTCTCCCCGTCGAGCGTCACTCTGGTGCCTAGTGGAACGTCGGGCTCGCGCTCACCGGCGTCTCCTGCGGCTCACGCAGATGGAAATACATCAGTGTCCACGCGAGGGCTCCGAACGGCGCCGTGATGCTTCCGCTGACGACGTCGCTGAGGAACGTCCGCAGCTCCTCGGGAAGCCAGAGCAGCGCGCCGCCGATCAGGGCGCCGACCACCAGGGAGATCAGCACGGTCACGATCACAACCCCGAAGACGGTCCAGCCGTGACCGCGTACCAGCTCTCGGCTGCGGCCGAAGGACTCGAGCACGCCTCGCTGCTCGAGCACGATCACCGGAACCACGAGGCTCCACCAGGTGAGGAGCAGCAATCCCGGAACGATGAGGAGCACGAGACCTACGGCGATACCGAAAACGGCGAGGACCCCGGCCGCAAGGAGAGCCCAGATTCGCGGCTGGACGGCGCGGAAGGTCTCCGTGATCGACCTGTCGGCACGACCGTCGCGCACGTCGTCGACGGCCTCGGTCAGGGCCCCCTGCAACCAGAAGAACCCGATCAGAGAGACGAGCGCGCTGATCAGAGCGCCCACGATGCCGAACGCCAGGGTCGTCGCGAGGGAGAGTACGACGTAGAACGCAAACGCCAGCGGGATGAAGTGGCGCCAGTGCGCCCTGTACAGGACCCAGGCCTGGCTCAGGACACCGCCGACCGTCATGGCTACGACCCTACAACGATTAGGCGACGTCCGCCGCCCAGTCGCCGTAGAGCGACATGTACAAACCGCGGCGAGCCAACAGCTCATTGTGCGTGCCCTGCTCCACGATCCGCCCGTGCTCGAGCACGACGATCAGGTCGGCGTCGCGGATGGTCGAGAGGCGGTGGGCGATGACGAACGCGCTCCGGTCGGCGAGCAAGAGCCGCAGCGCGCTCTCGATCTTCCGCTCGGTACCGATGTCGACCGAGGACGTCGCCTCGTCGAGGATGAGGATGCGGGGATCCGCGAGCAGCGCTCGGGCGAACGCCACGAGTTGGCGCTGCCCGAGCGACAGCCGTGTACCGCGCTCCTGCACTTCGGTCTCGTAACCGTCCTCGAGGCGCATGATGAAGTCGTGAGCTCCCACCGTTCGCGCCGCTTGCACGACCTGCTCGGTGCTGGCGCCTGGCGTGCCGAAGGCGATGTTCTCTCTCACCGTGCCGGCGAAGAGGAACCCCTCCTGCGGAACGACCCCGAGCTGGCGGCGGAGAGACTCCTGTGTCACCTCGCGGAGGTCGACGCCGTCGATCGTGATGCGTCCTTCGGTGGGGTCGTAAAAGCGGGCGAGGAGCTTGGCGATCGTCGACTTTCCGGCACCTGTGTGACCGACGAGTGCGACCGTCGTCCCGGCGGGAACATCCAGTTCGACGCCGTGCAACACCTCGGCGCCCGTCCCGTAGGTGAAACGTACGTTGTCGAAGCGAACGTGGCCCTCGATGCGAGCCAGGTCGCGTGCACCCGGACGGTCGAGAACCTCGGGCTCCTCGTCCATGACGTCCATGATCTTGTCGAGCGCCGCCACGGCGGAGAGGAACGTGTTGTAGAGCTGAGACAGCTGCTGGACCGGGTCGAAGAAGTTCGAGAGGTAGAGGATGAACGCGAACAACGTCCCGACGGTCATCGACCCCTGGAAGGTGAGGTAGCCGCCGAAGCCGAGCACGAGCGCAGTGGCCAGCGCCGACAGGAAGTCCACGAAGGGGAAATAGAGGCCGTTCAGGATCACGGTCTGGTGGTTTGCCTGCCGGTAGTGGGCGTTGATGTCGCGGAATTGCCGGCGGCTCGCCTCCTCGCGTGTGAACGCCTGGACGACGCGCATGCCGCCGATGTCCTCCGCGAGCGTCGCCGTCACCGTTCCGAGCCGCTCACGCACGGAGCGGTACGCACGCGACGAGCGGGAGCGGAAAAAGGCCGTCGCGAGGGCCATCAAGGGCATCACGCTCAGCGTGACGAGAGCAAGCCGCCAGTCGAGAATGAACAGGATGACGGACGTGCCGACCAAGAACAGCGAGCTCTGGACGAAGGTCGTGACGCCGTCCGTGACGAGCTGATCGAGCGCGTCGACGTCGTTCGTGAGCCGGCTGATGATGACGCCCGCCCTGTTGCGCTCGTAGAACCCGAGCGAGAGGCGCTGGAGGTGGCGGAAGAGCTTGTTGCGGAGGTCGGCAAGGATCCGCTCGCCCGTCCAGCCCGTGAAGTACGTCTGCGCCGAGCTCGTGATCAGGTTGGCGAAGCCGGCGAGGAGAAAGAGGACGACGAGCCACGTCAGCTCGTCGAGCTTTCCCTGGCGGATGCCGTCGTCGATCGCCAACTTGGCGAGGTACGGCGGAGCAAGGGCGGTGAGCGTGGCCGCGAGCAACGAGACGAGCGCGAGCGCCGTCCTTCCCTTGTACGGGGCGGCCAGGCGTGCGAGAGTGGAGACCCGCCGCACGGTGCGCTGCCACGTCCAGTCGTCGACCGTGGAGGAGCCGCGATCTTGCGTGAGGTGTCCGCCGGGCTGCCAGACCTTCATACCGGGGCTCCTGCTCGCCCCCGCGCGCGTACAGCTTCCCCCCGGGGGCGCTCACGCGCCCTTCCCCCCGCTATGAGCGTAGTGCTAAAAGCCCCATGAGATTGAGATAAATGAGTGCCGATTTTGTGACGGGAGCGGCTCGCCTGGGAAACCTCCCGGTGTCCCGGAGCCCTTCCCCAGCGGTCGATGCGCCGGCTCACGCCCGCGCCTCGACCGCTTCCGCGAACTCACGCTCGAGCAGCCCATGCTGGTAGATCTCGCGGTACACCCGGCTCGTGTGGATCAGCTCGTCATGCGTCCCGCGGGCCGCGATCCGGCCGTCCTCGAGCACAACCAGCTCGTCTGCCAGCGCGATCGTCGAGAGGCGGTGGGCGATGATGATCGTCGTGCGTCCCTGCATCGCCTCACGCAACCCGAGCCGGATCCGCGCTTCGGTCGTTGCATCGACCGAGGCGGTTGCGTCGTCGAGAATGAGAATCCGCGGATCGACGATCAACGCCCGGGCGATCGCGATTCGCTGCCGTTGACCGCCCGAGAGCGTAATGCCGCGCTCGCCGATGACGGTGTCGTAGCCGTTGGGAAGCTCGTCGATGAACTCCGCTGCCTGCGCCATGCGCGCGGCGCGCACGATGTCCTCCTCGCTCGCGTGGGGCGCTCCGAAGGTGAGGTTCTCCCGCACCGTGGCGGAGAAGAGGAACGGATCCTGGGCGATGACTCCGATCTGCCGCCTGAGTGATTCCAACCTGACGTCCCGGACGTCGGCTCCGTCGATTGTCAGACGGCCGGCAGACACGTCGTAGAAGCGGGGCACGAGGCTTGCCAGCGTGGTCTTGCCCGAGCCGGTGTGCCCGATCAGGGCGACCGTTCTGCCAGCAGTGATCTCCAGGTTGATGCCGGACAGCACGGGCCTTCCCGGCATGTACTCGAAGTTGACATCGTCGAAGTGCACGCGGCCATCGCCGGCCGGCAGCTCGACCGCACCCGGGCGGTCCGCGATCTCCTCCGCCTCGTCCATGACCTCGAAGATCCGCTCACCCGAGGCCGTCGCTCGCTGCGCCTGCCCGATCCACATGCCGAGCATCCGGAGCGGGAACACGAGCATCACCACGAGCACGTTGAAGGCGACGAAGGAGCGGAGGCTGAGATCCCCGCTGGCAACCATCCGCCCACCCACGAGCAGGACGCCCGCCTGTGAGATCAAGGGCAAGAATGAGAGCAGCGGTACGTAGACCGCCCTCTGTCGGAACGCCCTGATCGTCTGAGCGAACACGCTCTCCGATCGCACCTCGAACTTCGCCTGTTCTTCAGGCTCCCGCGCAAACGACTTCACGACGTGGACGCCGACGATGTTCTCCTCCGCCGCCGTCGCCACGTCGGCCATCTTCTGCTGCACGTCGCGCAGCAACGGGTGCGAGATGTGGCTGTAGCGGTAGGCGAGCCCGACGAGGAGCGGGGTGATCGCCATCGCGATCAGAGCGAGCCGCCAGTCGTACCAGAACATGACCCCCGTGACCCCCACGAGCGTGGTCACGTGCTGAAAGAAGAAGATCAGCCC
>JACCTQ010000243.1 GCA_013812265.1 Actinomycetota bacterium | reverse complement strand
TAGGGCCGGAGCCGGTCATAGAGCCACCACCAGGAGCGCTGTTAGGAGCGCGTTCAGCGTTGCGGCCGGTAGCAGGATCTTCCAGCCGAAGGCCATCAGCTGGTCGTAGCGCAGGCGCGGTAGCGTGGCTCGCATCCAGATGAAGACGAACAGAATGATGAGCAGCTTGAGGATGAACCACAGCGGACCGAGAACGTCGTCGTTCCACCCGTGCCACCCGCCGAAGAACAGCGTCACGCAGAGCGCCGAGAGCGTGATCATGTTGATGTACTCGGCCATCTGAAAGAGCCCGAAGCGCATCCCGCTGTACTCGGTGTGGTAGCCGGCGACGAGCTCCTGCTCGGCCTCGGGAAGGTCGAACGGCGCCCGGTTCGTCTCCGCGATTCCCGCGATGAAGAAGGTGATGAGGCCGACGAACTGCGGGACGAAGAACCACATCGTCTCGTTCTGCTTGTCGACGATGTCGACGAGCGAGAGCGACCCGCTCATGATCACGACACCCAGCACCGAGAGCGCCAGCGAGACCTCGTAGGACACGAGCTGCGCGCAGGTGCGCATGGAGCCGAGCAACGAGTACTTCGACTCGGACGCCCAACCCCCGATAATGAAGCCGTAGATTCCCAGGGAACCCAGCGCGAAGAGCAGGATCAGCGCGATCGGCACGTTGACGACGTAGCCCGACACGTCGTACCCGAAGATCTCCCATCCCGGACCGAAGGGGATAACCGCGAAGGCCGTCAAGGCGGTCACAGCGGAGACCACCGGCGCAGCGATGTAGAGCGTGTCGACCGCGTTCGCCGGGAAGAAGCTCTCCTTGCGAATCAGCTTGACGAGGTCCGCCATCGGCTGTAGGAGCCCGAACGGGCCAGCGCGGTTGGGACCGTAGCGGAGCTGCATGCGGGCCATCACCTTGCGCTCGACGAGGGTCATGTACGCGAAGGTCAGAAGCACGAGGTTGACGATCACGACCGATTTAATCCCGTCGATCCACCACGGCTCGTTCATGCCCGACCCACCTCCACCCGTGCTCCGAGATCACCGGCGTGTTCGTCGGCTATGCGGACGACCCCGGGTGCGAGCCGCCGATTGAGCGTTGCCCGCAGGGCAACTGAGGTGCCGTTGTGGCGGACGGCGACCTCGTTTCCGCTCGCGATGCCCTTGGCGGCAGCGTCCTCGGGGGAGATCTCGACCTCGCGCGCCGGCCGCTGGAACTGGAGCTCGGCGACTCGCTCCACGGCGGCTCCGGAGAAGAGACTCCGATAGCGCAGCAGGCGCAGTCCATCGCCGCCGAGCTGCGGCTCGGGCTCGGGGAGCGGCGGGCGGGGAGCCGCTTTTGCGCGGGTCGGCAAAGCCGCCGTCGCGGCGATATCAGCGAAGGCGAGTCCGCCGAACAGGCGAGCCGAGACGTCCTCGAAGACCAGTGAGGGGTGGGGCGAGAGCTCGACGCCGAATCGGCCGGCCAGTTTCGCCAGCCAGGCCAGCTCGTCAGGCGCGGGCGGGATGACGGTGCGGCGCAGACGCTGCACGCGACCTTCGAGATTCATGTACGTGCCGTCCCGCTCGAGATAACTGGTGCCCGGCAGGACGAGGTCGGCCCAACCGACGGCAAGGCCCTGGAACATGGTGATCGCGAGTACCATCTCCGCCCGCTCGGCGAGCGCCCGCACGCCGGGGTTGGCTGCGGCCTCGTCGCCCGACACGATCAGCAGGGCGATGGGCTCGGGATCGGCCGGCTCGCCATCGGCGACAGCCGACCAGGCGTCGGCGACACCGCGACCGTTCGGCGTATCCGGCAGGTAGAAGGCGCCGGACCCGGCGACGTCGGCCAGACCTAGCGCATGTGCCAGCGCAGCGATGTGCTCGCCGCCGCGACCGTCGGGGCCCGACCAGATGACGATCGAGCGTTGCCCGCCCCGCAGCCTGCGGCCGAGCTCGTTGTTCTCCGCTGCGAGATCGCGGCACACCTGGGGAGCGCTGCCCGGTGGCGTCTGGATGGAGCCCGTTGGCCCGATCGTCACGATCTCGGCACCACGACGGCGTGCAGCGCGCAGCCACAAATCCACGACCGGCGCCCGCTCCTCGACCGGCTGATCGCCGACGACGACGACGAGCTCGGCGTCGCGAATCGCGGACAGCGGAAGCCGGAGGGCGTCCAGTGCCGTGCTCGTCTCCTCCGGTAGCACCGCGGCATGTGCGCCGAGCCCCTGGCGCAGTAGCTTTCCGAGCGCGTAGGCCTGCTCGATCGTCTCGGATCCCGAGAGCGCGGTGACGATCCGCGTGCCCGCCGCGCGCAGCATGCGCTCGGCCTCGTCGACGGCATCGTCCCAGGACAGCTCCTCGAAGCCGCGCCGCCGGACCCGGCGCAGAGGCTCCGTGATGCGGTCGCGCGCGTGCGGATGGCTGAACGCGAAGCGGCCCTTGTCGCACAGCCAGCCCTCGTCCACTTCCGGGTGGTTGCGCGAGAGCACGCGCTTTACCTTGCCCTCGCGCGTCGTCACGTCGATGTTGCAGCCGACCGGGCAGAGGCCGCACACGCTCGGGACGTTCTGGATCTCCCACGGCCGCGCCAGGAAGCGATACTGCGTTGACGTCAGCGCGCCTACCGGGCAGAGCTCGATCACGTTTCCCGAGAAGCGCCCCCGGTACGGCTCGTCCTCGAAGGTCGCGATCATCGACTGTGCACCGCGATTCACGGTCACGAGCTCGCCGTCCTCGGAAACGCCCTCGGAGAAGCGCGTGCACCTGTAGCAGAGGATGCAGCGCTCGCGGTCGAGCGCGATGGTGGGGCTGATGGGAATGGGCTTGTCGAAGGTCAGCTTGGGGAACGTCATCCGAGTCCTCCCAGGCCCGTAACGGAACGTCAGGTCCTGGAGCGGGCACTCCCCGCCCTTGTCGCAGACGGGACAGTCGAGGGGGTGGTTGACGAGCAGGAACTCGAGGGTGGCGTTCTGCCCGTCAGCAGCCTTGGCCGAAGTCTGGGCCGTGCGCACGGTCATACCGTCCTGCGCCGTCAGCGTGCAGCCCGCTTGAAGCTTCGGCATGCCCTCGACTTCCACGAGGCACATCCGGCAGGCGCCCACGGCGGGGCCGAGCCGCGGCTCGTAGCAGAAGACTGGGATCTCGACGCCGGCGGCGAGCGCCGTCTCCACGAGTCCGGTTCCCTTCGGGACCTGGACGGCGCGGTCGTCGATCGTGACAGTGACGAGCTCTGGGGTACTCATTCTCAGGCAGGTACCTCGACGGTCTTGTGGTGGGAGTGCTGGTCGACCGGCGCGAGGATGCCTTCGACTGACGATTCGCCCCCGAAGGGGCAGCCCGCCTCGTCGACGTGAGCTTGGAACTCGTCGCGGTACTTCTCCATGTAGCTGGACACGGGGTAGACCGCGAAGTCGCCCAGCGCGCAGAGCGACCGGCCGAGCATGCGCGCACAGACGCTGTCGAGCAGGTCGAGATCGGCCTGCGTGCCCTGCCCGCCCTCCAGGCGGTCGAGGAGCTGCACGAGCCAGCGGGTGCCCTCGCGGCACGGCGTGCACTTGCCGCAGGACTCGTGCATGTAGAACTTCGACACGCGCAGGGCCAGTTGCACCATGCAGCAGCGGTCGTCGATCACCATGACGGCCGCCGAGCCGAGGAACGAGCCGGCGGCGGCGATCGAATCGAAATCGAGTGGCGTATCCAGCTGCTCGGGAGTCAGGACCGGCACCGAGGAGCCTCCAGGGATGATCGCCTTCAGCTCGCGGCCGCCCGCCACACCCCCGCCGATGTCGTAGATCAGCTCGCGCAGGGATGTGCCCAGCTCGAGCTCGTAGTTCCCCGGGCGAACGACGTTGCCGGAGAGCGAGAACACGGCTGTCCCGGGCGAGTTCTGCGGTCCGATCTTGGCGAACTCCGCGCCGCCGAGCTCGATGATCTTCGGGACCGTCGCGATTGTCTGCACGTTGTTGATCTGGGTCGGCGAGGCGTACAGGCCCGTGATGGGCGGGTAGGGCGGCCGCGTGCGCGGCTGGCCGCGTTTGCCCTCGAGCGATTCGAGGAGCGCCGTCTCCTCGCCGCAGATGTACGCACCGGCGCCGCGGTGCAGGACGATGGTGATCCCTCCGAGCAGATCAGCGCCGCGGGTCTCCTCGAGTGCCGCACGCATGACCTCGAACTCGTGCAGGTACTCCCCCCGGATGTAGATGAACACGCTTCGCGACTCGATGCCGTGCGCTGTGATCAAGCAGCCCTCGATCAGCCGGTGGGGAACGGTGCCCATGATCTGGCGGTCCTTGAAGGCGCCCGGCTCCGACTCGTCGGCGTTGACCACGAGGTACGTCGGGTTGGGGCTGCCCTTGGCGATCAGGCTGGCCTTGCGACCCATCGGGAAGCCGGCACCGCCGCGGCCCCGCAGCGTGCCGACCGTGATCTCCTCGATCACCTTGCCCGGATCCATTCCGAGAGCTCGCTCGAGCGCCGCGTACCCGCCGACCTCACGGTACTCGCCGAGCTTGGTGAGATCGCGCTCGCCGGCGCCCTCGAGGACGAGTTCCCTAAGGGGCACGGCGAAGTCCCTCTACGATCGCGGGAACGTTCTCCGGCCGCACGGGCTCGCGGTAGCGGTGGTCGACCACGACCACCGGCGCATAACCGCATCCCCCGGCGCACTCGACGGCTCGCAGCGTGACCTCGCCGTCCTCGGTCGTCTCGCCCGCGCGCAGGCCGAGCTCGGCCTCGAACGCCTCTACCACCTGCTGCGCGCCGACAAGTGCGCAGGCCACGTTCGTGCACACCTCGACGAGGTGCCGGCCGGTCGGTCTCAGGTGGTACATGTCGTAGAACGACGCGACCGCCTTGCAGTACGCGGGCGTTAGCTCGAGCGCGTCGGCGACTTCGCAGAGCGCCTCGGGCGGCAGCCAGCCGTAGCGCTCCTGCGCGATGTGCAGGGCGGGCATGATCGCCGACTCTCGCTCGGGGTACTGCTCTGCGATCGCGCGAATCTGATCCACGAGAGCTTCAGTGCTCATTTCAAGTGTCCCGAGCGAAGCGAAGGGACCCGATTAGATGAAAAATGCGGAGCATTTTTCATCTGTCTACTTCTCCCATCACCGTGTCGAGCGAGCCGACAATGGCGATCAGGTCCGCCACGAGCGCATCGCGCATGCACGTCGCCGTCGCCTCGAGCGCCGCGAAACCCGGGGCGCGGAACTTCACGCGCCATGGCCTGGGTCCGCCGTCCGAGACGACGTAGCAGCCGAGCTCGCCGCGCGGGGACTCGACGGCGACGTAGATCTCGCCCTCGGGGACGCGGTACCCCTCGGTGACGATCTTGAAGTGGTAGATGAGGGACTCCATGGAGGTATGGAGCTCCTCTCTCGGCGGAAGCACCACCTTGCGGTCGTCGGCGATCCAGGGTCCCTCGGGCATCGCGTCGAGGCATTGCTCGACGATCCGGGTGGACTCGCGCATCTCGTCCATCCGCAGCTTGTAGCGGTCGTAGACGTCTCCACCGTGGTACACGGGCACGTCGAAGTCGACCTGGTCGTAGGCGAGGTAGGGCTGCGACTTTCGCAGATCCCAGTCGACCCCGGAGCCGCGGAGCACGGGGCCGGACTGGCCGAGCGCGATAGCGTCGTCCGCGGACAGGAGCCCGAGGCCCCGCGTTCGCTCGATCCAGATCGCGTTCTTGTCGAGCAGGGCCTCGTACTGGTCGACGCCCGGCGACATCGTCTTGCAAAACTTGCGGCACTCGGCCTCGAAGCCCTTCGGGATGTCCTCGGCGAGGCCGCCGGCCTGGAAGTAACGGGTGTGCAGGCGGTAGCCGGTCGCGAGCTCGAACAGGTCGCAGAGCGCCTCGCGCTCGCGGAACGTGTACCAGAACACCGAGATCGCCCCGAGCTCGAGCGCGGACGTCCCGAGCCACACGAGGTGCGAGTGGATCCGGTTCAGCTCGCAGAGCAGCATCCGCATCCAGGTCGCCTTCGGGGGGGTCTCGAGCTGGAGCAGCTTCTCGATCGCCAGCACGAACACGAGCTCGTTGTTCTGGTAGGCGAGGTAGTCGATTCGCGCGGGATAGGTGATCGCCTTCCACCAGGTCTTCTGCTCCATCGTCTTCTCGAAGCCCGTGTGGACGTAGCCGATCTTCGCTTCCAACCCGACGACCTTCTCGCCGTCGAGGTCGACGACCAGCCTCAGCACTCCGTGGGTGGATGGATGGTTCGGGCCGAAGTTGACCTGCAGGATGTCGCCCATCTCGCGCAGCTCGTCGTCGACCCGGAGCATCGTCGGGATGGGGTGGGGAACCCGGGTTCCCTCGTAGATCAGCGGCCGTTCGGCAATCGCCATGCTCGTTACTCCTCGCTCGAGAAGCGGACCGGCTCGCCGCCGAGCGGATAGTCCTTGCGCAGCGGGTGACCTTCCCAGTCCTCGTCCATGAGCAGGCGGGAGAGGTTCGGATGTCCCTCGATCGGGATCCCCATCATGTCCCAGGCCTCGCGCTCGAACCAGTCAGCCGTCGGCCATACTCCAATGACGGTCGGGACCGACTCGCCGTCCTCCAGCCAGACCTGGACGCGAAGCCGGGGAGCCCCTTCGCGCACTGCGAGCAGCTGGTAGTTCATGGCAAACCGCTTCGGCCTGCCCTCGGGGAGTCGCTGTAGACCCTGGGATGCGGGGACATTGATATTCCGCCCGCTGGCAGTTCCGACGTAGCCGGCGACCTGCGACGTGCTTTCGGGCCAGCCCAGATAGTCGGTGGCGGCGATGTCGGACAGGAAGTTGAACCCGTGCTCGTCGCGCAGGTAGGTGCACGCCTCGACGAGGCGTGCCGGGTCGACGACCAGGGTCGTCTCGCCGTGCGCCTCCCGCGTCTCCACGAGCCCGGGCACCCCTTCGTAGGTCACGACGCCACGCCGCGGATCTCGTAGGCTGGTGGGACTCCCGCCTTGATCTTCTCCTGCAGCCGGATGATGCCCTCGATGAGCGCCTCGGGCCGCGGAGGGCACCCCGGGACGTGGACGTCGACGGCCACGATCTTGTCCACGCCCTGGAGCACCGCGTAGTTGCTGAACATGCCGCCCGAGCTCGCGCAGGCTCCCATTGCGATCACCCACTTCGGCTCGAGCATCTGGTCGTAGATCTGGCGCAGGGGCGCCGCCATCTTCTGCGCGACGCGGCCGGAGACGATCAGGAGGTCGGCCTGCCGGGGGGAGGAGCGGAACACTTCGGCTCCGAAGCGGGCGATGTCGTACCGCGCGCTGACGATCGACATCATCTCGATCGCGCAGCACGCGAGCCCGAACGTGTCCGGCCAGATCGAGTTGCCCTGTGACCAGGCGACGGCCTTCTCCACCGTCGTCAGCCCGAGCCGATCCTCGAGGTCGCCCAGCTCCTGCTCGAAGACGCCGGGACCCTTACCGATCGGACCTTTCGTCGGCCACAGGAGGCGCTCGCTCTGGAGGCCGTAGTCCGTCAGTCGGTTCTTCTTCCTCACCGGCGCCATTCCAGAGCCCCTTTTCGCCACACGTACACGTACGCCACGGCCAGGATCGCGATGAAGAACAGGAGCTCGAGGAATCCGAACCAGGCCAGCTGCTCGAGGACGACGGCCAGCGGGTAGAGAAACACGATCTCGATGTCGAAGACGATGAAGAGCATGGCCGTCAGATAGAAGCTGATCGTGAACCGCTGCTGCTCGAGCGGTCCCTGGGAGACGCCCGACTCGAACGGAAGCCCGCGAGCACGGGATCGGCGTGTCGGTCGCGTGGCCAGAACGAACGACATCACGATCATCGAGACGGGGATGGCGAGAGCGAACAGCCCATAGATCAGAAACGGCAACCACCTATCGAGCATCGCTCTCGCCTCTCATTCGCCGGCGACGGCAAGGTACCACGATTGACATGCCGCACGAGTTCGGTCGAAATGGCTCAACCGTGCCTGCAGCGGGTGTTACAAAGTCTGGCGCCTGGACTATTCCGAGGTGGCCCGAGGGAGGGGCCGCGGCCGCTGGTACCATGGCTCCTCATGGAGATCACAGAGCGCCCCACGAGCACCCTCGTCTCCCTTACGGAGACGGCCGCGGTGAAGGTCAGGGAACTGATGGCTGAGGAGCTCGAAGAGGACGTCTCGGTGCTTCGTGTGGCCGTGCAAGGCGGCGGCTGCTCCGGCTTCGAGTACGCCCTCGGTTTCGACCGCGCAGCGCAGGAGGGCGACCACGAGATCTCGATGCACGGTGTCACGGTCGTCGTCGACCCGTTCAGCGCCCCGTATCTCCAGGGTGCGCAGATCGACTTCCTCAACGGGTTGAAGGAGTCCGGCTTCAAGATCGACAACCCGAACGCCTCCTCGGCGTGCGGCTGCGGACACTCCTTTCAGGTCGACGACGAGCAGGTCGCCGGACAGGAGCAGACCGTCGGCGGCTGCGGCTCCGGCTGCAGTCACTAGATTTCCCGCAGCGCGGGAAAATCTAGAATGAGCGCGGATCCGGTCGACATCACGATTCTCGGGGCCGGCCCGACCGGGCTGGCCGCGGCGTACTACGCCGGCCATCGCGACGCGAGCGTCCGCATCATCGAGAGTCTCGAGCAGATCGGCGGACAGGTGGCCGCCGTGTATCCCGAGAAGCACGTCTACGACGTCGCCGGCCACCCGAAGATCCTCGCCCAGAAGCTCGTGGATCTCTGCGCAGAGCAAGGGCTGCAATACGGAGCCGATGTGCGTCTCGGCGAGGA
>JACCTQ010000235.1 GCA_013812265.1 Actinomycetota bacterium | reverse complement strand
TCGCGAGGAAGAGGACGGGTAGCGCACCGAGCGAGAAATTGCGCAGGTTGTCGAGAGTCCGCTCGTTGATGCGGCGCTCGAGCTCGCGTGCGTTGATCACCTCCTGCCGCGTGAAGCCGCGGCCGGGAACGAACAGTGTCTGCTCCTGGCGGGTCACGGGCTCGTCACGGAGCGAGAGCGAGAGGCCCAGGTAGAGCGCCCCCACGAGCAACGCAGCCAGCCCGAAGAGGACGCTCGAGTAGAGGAGCGTCAGCCGGAACCGGATCGAGCGCGTCCAGTTTGGAAAGGTGAACGGCAGCGCGCTCACGGGCTCACCGGCTCGTCGCGCAGCCGGTAGCCGGCGCCGACGACCGTCTCGATGGGCTGGTCGCCGCTCCCGGCTTCCGCCAGCTTGCGGCGGAGCGTCATCACCGTCACGCGCACCGTCTTCGAGAACGGGTTCGCATTCTCGTCCCAGACGTGCGTCAACAGATGACCTTCGGAGACGACCTCGCCCCGGCGCGAGAGCAGGTAGCGGAGCAACGCGAACTCCTTCGGCGTCAGCGGAAGCGGCCTGCCGCCTCGACGAGCCTCGTGCCGAGCCGAGTCGAGCTCGAGATCGCCCGATCGAAGCACCGCTCCCGATTCGCCTGCCCCCCGGCGAAGCAGCGCGCGGATCCGCGCGCTCAACTCGGCGAGCTCGACCGGCTTGACGAGATACTCGTCCGCTCCGTCGTCGAGGCCGCCGATCCGATCCTCCAGGCTGTCCCGCGCGGTCAGCATCAGAAGACGGGGGGCCGGGGCGCCGTCCCTCCGCTCCGTCGAGCGCAGGACGCGCGCGATCTCGCGCCCGTCCCGCCCAGGCAGGTTCAGATCCAGGCAGATCAGGTCGTACGGATACACCTGCGCCTTGATGAGCGCCTCGTCGCCGTCGTAAGCGATGTCGACCGCGTAACCTTCGCGTCTGAGACCCTCCGCAACTGCATCGGCCAGATCCTTCTCGTCCTCGACCACGAGCAGGCGCATCTCTTCCATGGTAGGCCGCCCGCTGCTTATGCGTCGCGAACGTCTTTACGGCCGCTTTACCGACCTGCTGCTGTCCTAGGGATAAATGCAAGCACAAGGAGCCGAGATGAACAACCCTGACACCCATAGAAGGCGCGGCCTCACTCGCCGAGCCGCTCCGCTGCTCGCCGCCGCACTCGTCGGCGGTTTGGCGGCGGGAGGAGTCGTCGCATTCGCGGACACGTTCGAGGGAGACACGACCACGGTCGTGCGAGAGTCAAGCCCGGCGACCGGCGCCCTCTCGTTCGCGTCCAGCCGAGGCGCGTCCGTCCAGGAGATCTATCGTAAAGCGGCCCCGGGCGTCGTCAAGATCACCGCCAGCTCGGGCGGCTCCTCCGCAGCGCCCTTCGGGTTCGGTGGACAAGGCGATGCCCTCGGCTCCGGCTTCGTCATCGACACCGAAGGGCACGTGGTGACCAACTACCACGTGGTCGAGAACGCCGACTCCGTCAAGGTCAGCTTCTCCAACAAGGACGAGCTCGATGCGACGGTGGTGGGAAGCGATCCGTCCACCGATCTCGCCCTGCTGAAAGTCGAGTCGGAGCACCTACTGACGCCTCTTCCCCTCGGGGATTCCAGCGCGCTCACGGTCGGCGACGACGTGCTCGCGATCGGCAACCCGTTCGGCCTCGAGCGCACGGTCACCGCCGGTATCGTCAGTGCGCTCGGACGGCGGATCGAGGCGCCGAACGATTTTGCGATCGACGACGCCATCCAGACGGATGCCGCTTTGAACAGCGGCAACTCGGGCGGGCCGCTGCTCGACGCCGCCGGCCGGGTGATCGGCGTCAACTCGCAGATCGCGAGCCAGAGCGGCGGCAACGTGGGCATCGGCTACGCCGTGCCGGTGAACACGCTGCGAAGCGTCGTGCAGGAGCTCCTGGCCGATGGAAAGGTCGAGCGCGCGTATCTCGGGATTCAGATGCAGACCGTGACGGCCGAGCTGGCCCAGAGCCTCAGTCTCGGCGAAGCGAAGGGCGTTTTCGTCTCATCCGTCAGGAGCGACAGCCCAGCCGAGCAGGCCGGCGTCCGCGGCGGCGAAGACGGGGACGTCATCACCGCGATCGACGGCAAGCCCGTGACTACTGCCGAGGCGCTCAGCGCTGCCGTCGCCGCCAAGGACCCGGGCGACAGCGTCACCCTCGTCGTGCGTCGAAACGGCGCCACGGAGCGCCTGTCGGTCACTCTCGGCGAGAGGCCGTCCTAACGTCCGCCGGGGCTTTAACCTCTCTTTACGCGCTCCCTGATCTACTCACAGTGCACGGGACGCGCCGCGCCTACGCGGCCAACCCAGACACCACCTGGCCCCTCCACCCGCGGAGGCCGGCCGTCTCGGCGCATTTCCATAGATAGGAGTCGACCATGACCGAGAACCGGCCGAGACTCAGCGTCGTCGACGACAGGCGGCTGGCCAAGGAGAAGCTCGAGACCGCCCTCTTCGAGCTGAAGCGCGTGATCGCCGGACAGGACGAGATGCTTGAGCGGGTGCTCGTATCGCTCCTCGCGGGCGGCCACCTGCTGATCGAGGGCGTCCCGGGGCTCGCCAAGACGCTCACGATCAAGACAGTCGCGCAGGTACTCGACGGGACGTTCCAGCGCATTCAGTTCACTCCCGATCTCGTCCCGTCCGACCTCGTCGGAACCCGCATCTACCGGGCGGGAGACGGGACGTTCGACACCGAGCTTGGCCCCGTATTCTGCAACTTCCTGCTCGCCGACGAGATCAACCGGGCGCCGGCCAAGGTGCAATCCGCGCTGCTCGAGGTGATGCAGGAACGTCACGTCACGATCGGCGGCGAGACCTTCGCCGTACCCGAGCCCTTCCTCGTCATGGCGACGCAGAATCCGATCGAGTCCGAGGGCACCTACCCGCTCCCCGAGGCGCAGATCGACCGCTTCATGCTGAAGGTGCTCGTCGACTACCCCGCGGTGGAGGAGGAGATCACGGTGGTCGAGCGCTCGCTCGTCGACCCTCCCGATCTGCGGCGCGTTCTTTCGGTGGACGAGCTTCACGACCTGCAGCGGGCCGTTCGGGACGTGTATGTCGACCCGGCCGTCACCAGGTATGCCGTCGCGCTCGCGACCACCACCCGGACGCTCGCTACCCAGCCCGCTCTCGCCGAGCTCGCTCCGTATGTCGCGTTCGGCGCCAGCCCTCGCGGCCCGATCAACCTCGTCCACGGTGCCCGCGCGCTCGCCGTGTTGCGCGGCCGGGACTATGCGCTCACGCAGGACGTCCGCCATCTGGCGAAGGACGTCCTGCGACACCGGCTGGTTCTCACCTACCAGGCGCTGGCCGAGGAGATCTTCCCGGACCGCATCCTCGACGCCGTCCTCGAGGCGGTGCCGATGCCCCGCATCGACGTCGCGCGGGAGGAGACGGCTTGAGGGGAACGCTCGAGCTGGCCGTCGAGCGGACGCCCGCGCGACCGGGCCCTGGACCTGTCCCGGACGCTGTCCTACGCGCGCTCGACCTGACCGTGCGCCGCCGCATCGAGGGCCTCCTTGCCGGCGAGGCGCGCTCGTCCTCCCTCGGTGTCGGCACCGAGCTCGCACAGGTTCGGCCCTACGAGCCGGGCGACGACGTCCGCCAGATCGACTGGAACGTGACCGCGCGCACGGGCCAGCCGCACGTGCGCGTCCATGTCGCGGAGCGCGCGCTGGCCAGCTGGCTCCTCCTCGACACGTCACCCTCCATGGCCTTCGGGACGGCCGACCGCCGGAAGGCGGACGTAGCCGAGGGTGTGGCCCTTGCCGTCGGGCATCTCGCCAGCCGCCGCGGCAACCGCATCGGCCTGGTGTCGTTCGGCGACGGCAGCCCCCGCGTCGTGCCGCCGCGTCAGGGCCGCGCCGGTCTGCTCGGCGTCCTGCTCGAGCTGCGCCGAGCGGGCGCAAGCACTGCGCGGGGCGCAACCTCGCTCGGTGACATCTTCAGCTTCGCCGCTCGGCTGGCGCGGCAGCGTGCGCTCGTCTTCTGCGTCAGCGACTTTCGCGGGCCGCGCGACTGGAGGCGGTCGCTGCTCGAGCTGTCGGCACGCCACGACGTCGTCGCGATCGAGATCAGAGATCGGCGCGAGCAGGAGCTTCCCGACGTCGGCGAGCTGTGGTTGGTCGATCCGGAGACCGGACGGCAGCTGCGCGTCGACACGGGTCGCCGCGCGCTTCGCGAGCGTTTCGCAACCGCCGCCGCGGCCGAGCGTGACGAGCTCGCCGGCACCCTGAGATCGCTCGGCGTCGACCACCTCGTGCTCTCGACGGCGGGCGACTGGGTGCGCTCGCTGGCGACGTTTCTCAGGGGGAGGAAGACCGTCCGGCGATGAGCTTCGGGTGGCCTCTCGCGCTACTGGGATTGCTCCTCGTTCCGCTGGCTGTCGCCGGCTACTGGCTGGCCCAGCGCCGCCGCATGCGGTACGCGGCGCGCTTCACGAATCTCGACCTGCTGGCGAACGTCGTCGAGCGCTCGCCGGGCTGGCGACGCCATGTTCCGCCGGCCCTGGTGCTGCTCGCACTGGCGGCGCTGCTCGTGAGCCTTGCCCGCCCGGAGACCGCCGTCTCGGTGCCCCGCGAGCAAGCGACGATCATGCTCACGATGGACACATCGGGCTCGATGGCGGCGACCGACGTCGAGCCGACGCGAATGGTCGCGGCTCGCGCCGCCGCCCACTCATTCGTCGACGACTTGCCCGAGAAGTTCCGCGTCGGCGTCGTGTCGTTCGCCGGCGCTGCACAGCTCATGGCGCCTCCAACGCACGAGCGCCCGCTCACCAGCCGCGCTATCGACTCCCTGGAGGCGTTCGGCGGCACAGCGCTCGGCGACGCGCTCGGCCTGTCGCTGGCCGCGGGTCGCGACGAAGAGGCAGAGCGCTCGCCCCGCACCGATGGCGACGAGCAGCCCCCGCTCGTGATCTTGCTCCTGTCCGACGGCAAGAACACGGCGGGCCGCCTGCAACCGCTCGCAGCTGCGAGCGAGGCGCAGCGGCTGGGCGTGCCGATCTTCGCCGTTGCGCTCGGAACACCGCAGGGCACGGTGCGCGTCCAGGACGAGTACGGCGTCGAGCAGATCGTCGCGGTGCCGCCGGATCCGGCGACCCTCCGGCAGATCGCCGGCCGGACGGGCGGCGAGTTCTTTGCGGCGCCCGACGAGGAGTCGCTCAGCCGCGTCTACCGCGAGATCGGCTCCCGCGTGGGCTACGTCAAGGAGAAGCGCGAGATCACGTTCGTCTTCGCGGCCGCCGGCACGCTGTTGCTGCTGGCAGG
>JACCTQ010000230.1 GCA_013812265.1 Actinomycetota bacterium | reverse complement strand
TCGCGGTCCGGCTCGGAGTAGCCGTAGCGATCCTCGTGCGCGCGGTGGAACGTCGCGGCGATGTCACCCCCGAGCGGAACGGACAGCTCGAATCCCTGACCGCGGTAGCGGAGATCCGCCGTGCCCTGCTCGGGGAGATCCGTGACGTCCGCGAGCGGTTGCACGTAGGAGCGGACGAAGTCCCGGCGCTCGTCGCTCGCGACCAGACCGAGCGCGGAGAGTACCCCCGCGTGCTCGGGCACCAGCACGGTGCCCATTTCGAGCTCCTCGGCCAGAGCACATGCGTGCAGCGGGCCCGCACCGCCGAAGGCGACGAGCGCGAAGTCCCGAGGGTCGTGACCGCGCTCGACCGAGACCACCCGCAGCGCCCGCAGCATCTCCGAGTTGACGACCGCCACGACGTCCTCGGGGTCGAGTTCGCCGAGGGCGTCCGCGGCGGCGTCGCGGTCCAGCTCGAGCCCGCCGGCAAGCCGCCGCGGCAGTCGTTCCAGCAGGAGATTCGCGTCGGTGACGGTCGGGCGCTCCCCACCGCGCCCGTAGCAGGCAGGCCCTGGATTCGCGCCTGCGCTTTCCGGCCCGACCCTGAGCGCGCCGCCCGCGTCGACGAAGGCGATCGATCCGCCGCCTGCTCCCACCGTGTGCACATCGACGCTCGGGACGCGGATGGGAAAGCCTCCCACGACCCGGTCGGTCGAGCGCTCGACCTCGCCGCCGGAGATCATGCACGCATCGGTCGAGGTTCCGCCCATGTCGAACGAGATCGCGTTGTCGTAACCGGCGAGGCGCGCGATCCGGGCCGCGCCGACGGCTCCCGCGGCGGGCCCGGAGACGAGGATCCACGCCGGGTGAGCGGCCGCCTCCGCGAGGCTGATGAGACCGCCCGACGAGCGCATGACGAGCGGCTCCGGCATCCCCTCACGGGCCGCGAGCCCGCCGAGTGATTCGAGATACGGAGCTACCGCGGGTCGGAGGTATGCGTCGGCCACGGTGGTGCATGCGCGCTCGTACTCGCGGAACTCCGGGGAGACCTCGTGGGAGAGGATCACGTGGGCCTGGGGTAGACGACGCCGAACCTCTGCGGCGACGGCGCGCTCATGCGACGGGTCTCGGAAGGAGAACAGGAGACAGACGGCCACCGCGTCGGCCTCGAAGTGCTGAAGGGTGTCGAGCGCCACCGGCTCGAGCACACCCTCGGAGCCGATCCGCTCATCCACGCCGTAGCAGCGCTCGATCGGCACGAGCGGCTCGGGGTGTGCCGCGCAGAGGCGGTAGAGATGTGCGCGGTTCTGACGCCGGAGGTGGAGGAGGTGCTCGAATCCTGCCGTTGTCACGAACGCGGTCTCGGCCCCCTTGCGCTCGAGCAGCGCGTTCGTCGCGACCGTCGTTCCGTGCGTGAACCGCTCGATCTGCAGGTCGTCGGCGCCGACCGCTCTCGCTGCCGCGAGCACCGCTTCCTCCTGGCGATGCGTGGTCGGAAGCTTCGCCGTGACGACACGGCCACCGTCGACCAGCACGGCGTCGGTGAACGTGCCGCCGACGTCCACGCCGAGATAGCCCACCGCTCGACTCTAAGCGAGTATGTGGACGTGCGCCGCCCCGGCACCACCTTGGAGCTTCCACTCGTCGGCCGTGGCGGCGAGCCGGTTGACCTTTGGCGAACGATCGTCTCGCACGGAGTGGCGGAACTTCCTCCGTCGCAGATCGACGAGGCGCGGCGAGCTTTCGAGACGACACTCGCGCTCGGGCGCGGGCGACCCCGCAGGGTGCGAATAGAGGAAGGAAGACCCGGACACGCGCTCGTGCACGTGCCCGGACCGGCACTTTCCTCAGCCGCTCGAGGAGCGGTGCTGGAGGACGTCCATCGCGTCCTCAACCTCGACGAGGACCTCTCTGCGTTCTACGAGTTGGTCGCTTCCGACCCCGATCTCGCCTGGGCGGCGGGCGGCGCAGGCCGCATGCTGAGGCTCCCGACGGTCTTCGAAGCCGTCGTCAAGACCGTGTGTACCACCAACTGCGCCTGGTCGGGAACCGTGCGTATGGTGAGCGCGCTGGTAGAGCAGCTCGGCCAGCCGACCCACGGAGCGCCGCACGAAGGTGAACTGACGAACGCCTTCCCGACCCCGAGTGCAATGGCCGAAGTCGACGAGGCGTTCTACTGGGAGGTCGTCCGGGCCGGTTACCGCGGCGCGTACCTGAAGGCGCTGGCGACGTCCGTGGCCGACGGCTCGCTCGATCTCGAAGAACTGGGGGCCGCGCCCTCCGATGAGCTGTCGGATGACGAGGTTGCCTCACGCCTCCTCGCGCTGCCGGGCGTCGGCCCGTACGCCGCCGCGCACATCATGATGCTGCTCGGTCGTCACTCGCTCTTGATCCTGGACTCGTGGACGCGGCCGACGTATGCACGGCTGGTGGGAAGGAAGAGGGTCGGTGACGCCACCATCAAGCGCCGCTTCCGCCGCTACGGGAGCTTCGCGGGTCTCGCGTTCTGGCTTCTTCCTGACGCGCGATTGGGTTCCGGACCCCGCGGGTACGAAGGCGGCGTGAGAGTCCGGGAAATCGGCCACGCGGCGATCTCGCGCGGTTGGCGCCGGCGTGTCGCCGAGCGCGCGGCCGAGGGGATCTCACAGCGCACGCGCTTCTCGGCAGAGCAGGTGCGATGGTTCCTCGGCGTCGCCTTCTTCGCGCGTTCCCTCGCCTATCTGATCCGAGCGGTGCGCGACGCGATCCGGCGCCGGCCGCGCTAGCCTCCGCGTCGGAGCGGCATGGGCCCGGTGGCCCAGCTGGTCTTCAAAACCGGTGAGGTCGTGTAGCCCACGGCTGGGTAGGTTCGACTCCTGCGCCGCTCCGTCGTACAAAGTGCCTGCTTGTTGCGCCATTTTCGGGACCTAGTCACTGCGAGCGGCGCTCGGGCCGGGGCCTGGCGGATTAGCGGGAATCGCGCTGTGCGGGGGTCTCGGACCCTCGCACGACTATCGCGCGGACACCCCAGCCGGAGGGACAGGCGTAGCCGCGGCGAGCGCCCGATCCATTTACTACGCTCGCACCAGCGCCGGTCGGCAGCGCGTAGCGCCGGTCCTCGTGTCCCCCCTCGGCAACGCCGACCAAGGAGGAATGTCGTGCTGAAGGAGTTCAGGGACTTCCTGTTTCGCGGCAGCATCGTCGAGTTGGCCGTCGCCTTCGTGATGGGCCTCGCTTTCGCGGCCCTCGTCAACTCGCTGGTCGAGAACCTCGTCATGCCGATCGTCGCGATGATCGTCGGCAAGCCCGACTTCAGCGACCTCACTTTCACGATCAACGACGCCGTCTACCGCTACGGCGCGTTCATAACCGACGTGATCCAGTTCGTCGCGGTCGCGGCGGCGGTGTTCTTCTTCATCGTCAAGCCGGTGACGGCGATGATGAGGCGCCTCCGACCCGAGCCGATCGACGAGGGCATGCCGGACGAGGAGCGCCGCCATCAGGAGCTGCTGGAGGCGCTGGGCCGGATCGGCACCCGCTGACCCAAGCCTGACCCCGTGGCGAGGGGAGACGGTTCGGGCCTCGGATGAAAAACGCTTCGGCGAGCAGGGCCGAGGTTGTCCTGCATGGGGATGCGATCTAGTCTCGCACCGTGCTGGTTTGCGCGAGTTGTGGGCACGAGAACAGCGAGGGCGCCAAGTTCTGCGAGGAGTGTGGCTTCTCATTCGCTCCTTCGCCCGTGCGGGCGAGGGAGCAGCGAAAGACGGTCACGGTTCTCTTCTGCGACCTGACCGGCTCGACCGCGCTCGGGGAGACGCTCGATCCCGAGCGCTTGCGTGCGCTACTCGCGCGCTACTTCGAGGCGATGAAAGGCGATCGTCGAGCGCCACGGCGGCAGCGTCGAGAAGTTCATCGGCGACGCCGTGATGGCCGTCTTCGGCGTGCCGACGGTGCACGAGGACGATGCTCTGCGCGCGCTGCGCTCCGCGCTCGAGATGCGGGACGCTCTGCCCCAGCTCGGCCTCGAGGGGAGGTTCCGAGGTGTCCGCTTGAGCGCCGTCCGCGAGCTACCGCTCGTTCAGCTGCAGCCGGTTCGCTCGTCAGAGTGGCTTCGCGCGGGCGAGGCGGGCGCGGCAGCTCTCCTGGTTCAGCCTCTTCTCTGTCACTTCACAACGCATCAACTACGTCGCCGCTAGTCGCTTCCTCCGTGGGCCACGTTCACGCCGAACGTTAGGCAGGTGCACGCGACCGAGTTCGCGTCGGCGGCTCCGGCTCACCGAGTCTTCTCGGTGACGAGGCAAGTCTTGCCATACTCCGTGGTCTGATGCCTCCGCACCTCGGTGCTGACGCGGAGCCCTTCGTAGCTCAGACGAACGCGAAACCCACTGCAGCCACACGCGACGAGCCCGCTTTCCACGATCTGATCGGCCGCTAAACCACTGGCGGTACCGGGCCGGCGTCCAGGGTCCCAGGCTCGGCTAACGAAAAATGAAGTAAGGAATCGCTCGGCGCCGGGTGCGCTCGAACTGACTGCCACCCTAGACTATCCGCATGGCGGCGTGCCTGAGCTGTGGCCGCGACAACGCCGACGACGCACGGTTCTGTAGCGCGTGCGGCGCCGAGCTGGCCGTCGTCGAGCCGCAGCGCGAGTCGCGCAAAGTCGTCACCGTGCTCTTCTGCGATCTCGTCGGATCGACCGCGCTGGGCGAGTCCACCGACCCCGAGGCGCTCCGCGCGCGCATGCGCCGCTACTTCGCAGACCTCCGTGCGATCCTCGCGCGACACGGCGGCACGGTCGAGAAGTTCATCGGCGACGCAGTGATGGCCGTCTTCGGCATCCCCGTCGCGCACGAGGACGACGCGCTCCGCGCGGTGCGCGCGGCGTGGGAGATGCGGGAGGCGGTGTCCGTCCACGGGCTCGAGGCGAGAATCGGCGTCAATACAGGCGAGGTCGTTGTCGGCGGCGAGGGTGAAACGCTCGTCACCGGGGATGCCGTCAACGTGGCCGCACGCCTCGAGCAGGCGGCGCCTGGAGGCCAGGTATTCATCGGCTCCGAAACGAGGCTGCTCGTCCGCGATGCTGTGCGCGTGGAGTCCGTCGAGCCGCTCACGCTCAAGGGAAAGTCGCAGCCCGTCGCGGCCTTTCGGCTGCTCGACGTGATCGCGGGGGCAGAGCCCGTGGGGCGCCGCCCCCAAAGCGTGCTCGTCGGCCGCGAGCGCGAGCGAAAGCGGCTGCGTCGCGAGTACGAGGACACAGTCGCCGACCGCGCGTGCCGGCTCGTCACGCTGCTCGGTCCCGCAGGGGTGGGAAAGTCGCGGCTCGTGGCAGACTTCCTCGAACACGCTCGCCAGGAGGCAGACGTCCTCCAGGGCCGCTGCGTCCACTACGGCGAGGGCATCACGTACTGGCCGCTCGTCGAGCTGCTGCTCGCGATCGGCGTCGATCCGGACACGGTGGTCGGCAGCTCGGCCGCCGAGACGCAGCTCGCGTTCCGTCGTCTCCTCGAGGAGCGCGCTGCCAAGCGCCCGCAGATCGTCGTGTTCGACGACATCCAGTGGGCCGAGAGGACGTTCCTCGAGCTCATCGACCACATCGCCGACCTCTCCCGCGGCGCGCCGATCCTGCTCCTTTGCGTGGCGCGTACCGAGCTTCTCGACGCGCAGCCCGGATGGGGCGGTGGAAAGCTCAATGCGACCTCGCTCCTGCTGGAGCCGCTTGGCGATGAGGACTGCGACCGGCTGATCGACACGCTCGCGACCGACGCGATCGATGACGAGACGCGGCAGCGCATCATGGTCGCCTCGTAGGGGAACCCGCTATTCGTCCACGAGATGCTCGCGATGGCGCGCGAGCAGCGCGGCGACGGCGAGATCGTCGTTCCACCGACGATCCACGCGCTCCTCCAGGCGCGCCTGGACGCCCTTTCCCGAAGCGAGCGCATCGTCATCGAGTGCGGCGCCGTGGAGGGGCAGATCTTCCACCGGGGCTCAGTGGCCGCGCTTGCCCGGCCGGTTCTCTCAGGCGTCGAAACGCATCTGTCGGCGCTCGTTCGCCAGGAGCTCGTCCGTCCCGACAGCACCGTCTTCGCCGGCGACGAGGCCTTCCGCTTTCGCCACATCTTGATCCGCGATGCCGCGTACGAGTCCCTGCCCAAGGCGACGCGGGCACAGCTGCACGAGCAGTTCGCGAAGTGGCTGGATGGCCAGGCGTTCTTCGAGCGCGACGAGATTCTCGGCTACCACCTGGAGCAGGCGCACCGCTACCGCAGCGAGCTCGACCCGGAAGCCGACGAGCTCCCCGGCCTCGCCGATCTCGCAGCCGAGCACCTCGCGGCGGCGGGCCGCGCTGCCCTCAACCGCGGTGACGCCTGCGCGGCACGCACGCTCCTCGAGCGGGCCGCCGCCGTTCTCTCGCCAGACGACGAACGGAGGCTCGCGCACATTCTGGAGCTTGCGGACGCGTACCGCGAGACGGCAGACAAGCGCGCGGTCGAGATCCTCACGCAAGCGCGATCGGGCGGCAATCCCATCACGAGAGCGCGAGCCGCGGTACGACTCGGCACGTTCGGTCTCCAGACGCCGAGCGGGATCGCGAAGGAGCAACGTGTCGAGTTGCTCGAAAGCGCACGCGCCGTGTTCGAGGCCGAAGGCCATGACATCGGACTCGCCGAGTACTGGCGAGCCGAGGCCGCGGAGCGGTGGAGCGCGGCCCGGGCAGAGGAGACGGCGGAGGCCTGTGAGCACGCGCTGTTCCATATCGAGCGGGCGGGCGCGATGCACAGCCATATCGACCGACGCACCCGTCAGCTCCTGCTGGGGGCGCTCGTTTACGGCCCGATTCCGGTCGACGATGCACTCGCACGCGTCAGCGAGCTCTCGCGCGACGACGATGGTCCGCTGATACGCGC
>JACCTQ010000220.1 GCA_013812265.1 Actinomycetota bacterium | reverse complement strand
ACTCGCTCTCCACGGCCTCGACGTGGCTGAGCGTCTCACGGGCGCCCTGGAGCGCGTGACCCTCGAAACCCTGGAGGTCGAGCTTCAGATAGGCGCCTCCCTTCGGCCAGCCGAGGCCGTCCCGCAGTGAGTCGAGGCGGGCAACGTGCACGCGCTCGGTACCCACGTACGCGGACTCCGGGGCGGCAGCAACGTGCAGGTCCGACATGGGCAGGAGCGAGCTGCTCAGCGCGTTCCCGGCCACGTTCAGCTCGCTCGCGCCGTCGGCATCGCCCAGGCCCAGCTGTCTCACCTCCCACGCGGGGTCGGACGCCGCCCGGCGCGAGAGCTCAGCGAACGGTCCGGCGAGCGGCTCGAACGACACGATTCGACCCGTATATCCGCCCGCGCGCAAGACTCGTGCGTACTGGCCCGTATTTGCCCCGCCGTCGATCACGAGCGCGAGGTGGCGGTCGCGCAGCAGCTTGAGGCGGCGCACGGCAATACGCTCGTCACCGGCCGCCGGCACCAGCTCGAAGCCGAAACGGCGGAACACTCCACCCACGGCTTTCGCGGCCTGTAATCGGACGCTCACGCCGCTAGTATCGCCCGGTTCGTGAATGTCCATCCTCGCAGCGTGGCCGGCCGGCGCGCCCTGATCACGGGCGTGGGTGGCCAGGATGGCTCCCTGCTCGCCGAGCTGCTGCTCGCGGAGGGATACGAGGTGTTCGGCGTCGTACGCCGTGCGACATCCGAGCGCTACGAGAATCTCGACGCTATCCGCGATCGCGTGGAGTTGATCCAGGCGGACGTGCTCGACCAGCTCTCGCTCGTCGAGGCACTGAAGGCCTGCCGGCCGCAGGAGGTCTACAACCTCGCCTCGGTCTCGTTCGTCCCCACGTCGTGGCTCCAGCCTGTACTGACGGCCGAGTTCGCCGCGGTCGGGGTCACGACCATGCTCGAGGCGATCCGCCTGGTCGATCCGGGCATCCGCTTCTACCAGGCGTCCTCGAGCGAGATCTTCGGTGAGCCGCGCGAGGTTCCGCAGAACGAGGAGACACCACTGCAGCCGCTCACGCCCTACGGCGTGGCCAAGGCCTACGGCCACTTCATCGTCCGCAGCTACCGCCGCCGATACGAGCTGCACGCTTCGTCCGGCATCCTCTACAACCACGAGTCGCCCCGGCGCCCGCTCGACTTCGTCCCGCGCAAGATCGCGCACGCCGCGGCGGCCATTCGGCTCGGGCTCGTAGGCGAGCTGTGGCTGGGGGATCTCGATGCGAAGCGCGACTGGGGCTACGCCGGCGACTACGTCCACGCGATGTGGCTGATGCTGCAGCAGGAGGAGGCGGACGACTATGTGATCGCGACGGGCGAGCTGCACAGCGTGCGCGAGCTCGTCACGGTCGCGTTCGAGCACGTCTCCCTCGATTGGCGGGAGTTCGTGCACATCGACGAGTCACTCCTGAGAGGAAGGGCGGAGCTGCACGATCTCGTCGGCGACGCATCGAAGGCGCGCGAGCGCCTCGGTTGGGCGCCGACGCTCCGTTTCGAGGAACTCGTGCGACTCATGGTCGACGCGGACGTCGAGCGGCTGACGGGCCGAGGAGGAGACCAGGTCGTCAGATCCTGAACGAGGCGACGGCGCTGTTCCGGCGCTGTTCTGCCAAAACGTGAACTCGCGCCCTGGACGGAAAGGCGAACGTTTGCGTTTCAACGGCCTCTAGCGTCGAGCGGCTCTCGAAGCGCCTGTGCGAATTTGTTTCCCAATTAGGGGACGAGCGAACGCGCTCCGAGCCGGACACTCCATGGACCCGCTCACGGACGGACAATCATGGACGACTTCGTCCTGCATCGATGCAGGCGCGCGCTTGTAACGCTGATCATCTGTTTGCTCGCCCTCACCTCGAGAGCCGCCCCATTCGCCGCGCCAACACTCGGGGATACGGGCAGCCACACGGCACAGAAGGCGAGGGACGACGCGATCCGCATGCGAACGCAGCTACGACGCTACGTCTGGGGCAGCGACGGCCTGCCGCTTCGAGAGCAGCCGGCACGCATCGCGCGAGGAGTTTCGGATCCCTCGTTCGACGGCCTCGACAACCTCCGACGGATCGACCGGTTGACCATCAAGATCGACCTCGGCTTCGAGTCGACCGCCTACCACCTAATTCCGAGGCGGAGCAACGGTCGGCTTCTCCTCTATCACAACGGCCACGGGCAGAACCTGGACGCAGGAAAGCGCACGGCGGCCTACTTCTTGCTGCGCGGCTACTCGGTTCTCGTTCTGGCGATGCCCATTGCGGGTATGAACCGGCACCCGCCGGTCGTCATGACGCCCTGTGGCCCCATCGAGCTCCCGGGGTTGGACAATCCGTACGGTCTGCACGAAGGCTTTTCGTGTCTGCCACATCCACTGCGCTTCTTCCTCGAGCCAGTCGTGGTGAGCCTGAACTACGCCCGGCGCTCTCACTACCGGTCCACCGCGATGGTCGGCCTGTCGGGAGGCGGGTGGACAACCGTCGTCTCCGCCGCCCTGGACCCCCGGATTCGACAGAGCTACCCGGTGGCCGGTTCGTTTCCGAAGCTCGTGCACGCCGATCTCTGCAGCAGGTCTCCGGATCCGATGTGCCACGGCGACTTCGAGCAGCGGGATCCGGCCCTCGATCGAATTGCGAACTACCTCCAGCTCTACGCGCTCGGGTCCTGGGGAACCGGCCGGCGCCAGCTCGCCATCTACAACATCTACGACCCTTGCTGCTTCTCTGGCACGTCTTACGAGGTGTGGAAACATCACGTCCAGCGCGCCGTGCGGCGCCTGCGATCAGGTTCGTACAACGCTCTAGGAGACGCCACGCACCGGGAACACAAGATATCCGAGCGGGCGCTCGCGGTAATCGCCGGCGACCTCGAGCGGGGGCCTTGACCAGCTCGCGGGCTCAGCCGCCGCCGCCGAACGGGAGGACATAGCGGTCCGGCGGACGTGTCAGCGAGAACGGGAGCGAGGCCTCACCGCCCGTCACCAGTCGCGCTCGGAGGTACGTCCCCTTGCCCATGATCTGGAACTGATCGCCGGCGATGATTCTCTGGCCGCTCGCGTCGTAGTGGCGTTTCACCTGCGTTGGCGTCAAGGCGTGGTGGTAGACCGCAACCTCGTCGATCGAGCCGCGGAAGTAGCCGAATCCCACATCGAACGCGATGTGAGCCGGCCCACCTCCCTCGACGCGGGTCCACTGGGCCGTAGAGTCGAGTGTGCCGTCCACGTACAGTCGGCCAGCTCCGCGCTCATACGTGTAGACGACGTGGTGCCACCGGCCGTCGGTGACCCACTTGGCGCCCTGAAACTCGACGAGGTCGTACGCCAGGGCGTTGCCCGAGCCGAGCGTTCCGAGAAAGACGTAGTGGTTGATCGTGTTTCGGTTGCTGAATCCCGGATTCGTGCGGGTTGCCTCGGTTCTCACCCAGAGCTCGACCGCCTCGGGGGAGCCGACTCCTCCCACCGAGACTCGATCGTTCCTGCCGTCGAAGCTTGCCGCGCGGTTGCGGTCGCGCACAAGGGCTCCGGCGACTCCCAGCTTGACACCCCCGAGGTACGTTCCCGGACTGGACGGCTCCTCGTTCCGCGCCACGGTCCCGGACGTGTCTCCGAGTCGCCAATAGGCCGTCGGTTCGTCGGCGCGCACTGTTTGGCTGTAGCTCGCAACCGCCGACGTGATTCTCCGCGGAGACGAGGTGGCCCGCGGCGATGCGAGGCGCATTCGAGCAGAAAACACGCCGTGTGCATTCGCACGCAGCGTCCCGACCCGCTTCCACGCCTTACCGGAGGTCTGCTCGACGACGACCTGCGCGGCTCTGCTCGTGGACGTTCGGCCCCATACGTAAACCCCTGCTCGCTCGCGATAAGCCACGAAGGGGAACCGGAACGCCTGGAACGCAGGCTTCGGCTGGTCGGTCCTCAAGCTCGAGCCTCGACGGAAGTACAGGCCCGACTGACAACACTCCTGTGGGTAGGCGTCGTCGCGAAGCTGAAACCAGGCCACGAGACTCACACCGGCTTTCCAGACGCGATACAGCGCCTCGGATACCCACCGCGCGTGAAGCTTTATCGGGACTGCCCGCGCGTGGGGATCGGGCGGCTTGGTGTCCCAGCTGAACTCCGTGATCCAGAAACCGACCTGCCGGCGTGAAAGCACCTTTCCCCGGCGAACTCCCGTTTGCAGGAGTCGCTGCATCTCCGGCAGGTCGCCGAGCGAGACGTCGTCGGCTCCATAGGCATGGCGGGTAGGTCCGCCGGACGTGTACGGGTGGTGAGCCCAGATGTCGAAGCGGGCGCGCTGGTTGCACGTCGCCTTCGGCGTCTTTCCGCCCGACAGGCAAAGAACCTCCCGCATGAAGCGAAGCGGTCCGATCGCAATCGTGAAGGCGTTCTTAACGGTGAACGGCGAGAGTCCGCCGGCGATGACGAGGTTGTCGCGTCGAACGGCGTGGACGTTCACCGCGAACTCGTTCAGCATGGTCCTGTACCAGCTCGGCGAGGCCGTCCGCTTGCCGATGAACTGCGGCATCAGCGAGCCGCTTACGTTGGGCTCGTTCCAGGCCTGCCAGTGTCGAACGCGGGGAAGGCCGGCGGTTCCGCCGCTGTAGCGGGTCGCCGCCGCGCGGGCGAAGCGGCCGAACGCTACGGGGCTTGGCCGGAACGATCCTCTGAAGCGCGCGTCGACCGGGTCCGGACGGACGGAGCCGCTGGGTTTGCCCTGAGCCCAGGCGGGCGCATCAACGATTTGCACGATCGGGCGAAGTCCGTGCATGACCGCCAAGCGGACTTGCCGGTCGAAGCTCGCCCACTGGTAGGCCGGATCAGCCGGATTCGTCGCAGAGGCAGGGCTGCGCTTGGCAACCTCCTTCCAAAGGAGGCCGAGCCTGACTGCCGTGGCACCGGCCGCCCGCACGCGGGCGAAGGCGAGGCCTGCCTCCGTGCCCGTGAAGGCGCGCTCACCGGCGACAGCGGTCTGAATCGGGCGTGCGGCAGCCGTCGTCGTCGCATACGAGAGCGCACAAAACAGCAGTAAAACAAAAGCAAAGAGGCGACCCACCGGAATCGCCAAGTCTAGCTGCCACGGGTCTCACTGCCGCCGTTGCGGCGGGCCGCACAGCACGGCACGATCGCGCGGCTAGGTCCCGCGACCGGCGTTGAAGTGGGCTGCCACCCTGGAACCCGACAGCTCGCGCCCGTACACCGCCGCCTCGTCGAGGAAGCCGTTGAACGGGTACTGAGCGAGGTCCCAGGCCAGGCCGCCGATCGAGAACGCGCCGCTCCAGGACGGTGCCGTGGTGGCATGCGAGCCCGCAGCGGATCCG
>JACCTQ010000152.1 GCA_013812265.1 Actinomycetota bacterium | reverse complement strand
AGCCGTTACTGCATCTCCGTCAATGCTCACGCGCTCGGGCGCTACGCGGCGCTCTGCCAGGAGGTGGGCATCGTGCCGATCGTCGAGCCGGAGGTGCTGATGGACGGCGACCACACGATCGACCGCTCGGAGCAAGAGACCGAGGCGACGCTGCGAGCCGTGTTCGGCGAGCTGCTCGACCAGCGCGTGTGGCTCGAGGGGATCGTGCTGAAGCCGAACATGGTCCTGTCGGGCTACGACTGTCTCGAGCAAGCGGGTGTTGAGGAGGTCGCCGAGCGCACGCTGGCGCTCTGCCGCCGCGTCGTTCCCGCGGCGGTGCCGGGGATCGCGTTTCTCTCCGGGGGCCAGAGCGACGAGCGCGCGAGCGCGCATCTGAGTGCCATGAACACGATCGGGGGAGTCCCCTGGGAGCTGAGCTTCTCCTACGGCCGCGCGCTCGCGGCCGCGCCGCTCAAGGCGTGGAGCGGGGAGGAGTCGAACGCCACCGACGCCCAGGCTGCCTTCGCGCACCGGGCGCGCTGCAACGGTGAGGCGCGCTACGGCCGCTACAGCGAGGTACTCGAGCGGATGTTCGCGGCATGACCGCGGACGCTGTTCGGGTGCGCGGGGACCGGCGGGTCGATGTCGCCTTCACTCCAGCCGAGCTCCGGCGCACCCAGGTCGCCGTCGTCGTCGACGTGCTGCGCGCGAGCTCCACGATCGCCGCGGCACTGGCCGCAGGCTACGCCCGCGTGCTCTGTGTCGGCGACGTGGAGCAGGCCCGGCGCTTGCGGGGCCCGGGCCGGGCGGTCGCGGGCGAGCGGGGGTGCCGCCGCGTCGAGGGCTTCGACTTCGGCAACTCCCCGCGGGCCTTCGTGGGAGGGGCGACGGGCGAGCTCGTGCTCTGCACCACGAACGGGACGCCGGCCATCCTGGCCGCCGTGTCGGCGGCGGAGGACGTGCTCGTCGCGTCCCTCCTCAACCTCGACGCGGCGCTTCAGGCGGTGCCGGCGCGCGCGGACGTGACCGTGGTGTGCTCGGGCACGGACGGCCGTTTCGCTCTCGAGGACGCCTATGCGGCCGGGCGCATCGTGGACGGCCTCGCGGGCGCCCGCAGTGACGCGGCGCGGGCGGCGGAGCGTCTCGCCACCGCATACGGCGAGCCGCATGCGCCGCTTACCGAGAGCGCCGATGCCGCGGTGCTGCGGGCCTCCGGCCAAGGCGGCGACGTCACTTTCTGCGCGAGGGAGTCCGTGCTCGCAGTGGCGCCGCGGGTGACCGCCGCGAGCGACGGCGTGGCAGTGGTCTCCGACCCTGCTTCCAGTACGCCGTGCCTCGCACCCGAGCTCGGTGAGACAGACGAACCAATTTTTATGGAAAGGGCTTGATTTTTGTGGTTATCCATCCTTTCGAGGGTAGGTTCGCACCGTTAGCAGCGTCTCAAAGGAAGGAAAAATGAGCTCCACCTCGGGAAACGACGCAGGTAAGAAGGGCCGCTGGGCGGCCGGCGTGACCCCGTACGCCGAGATGGGCTACTGGGACGCCGACTACGAACCGAAGGACACGGACATCCTCTGTGCATTCCGGATCACGCCTCAGGAGGGTGTGGATCCGATCGAAGCGGCCGCCGCCGTGGCGGGGGAGTCCTCGACGGCGACGTGGACGGTCGTCTGGACGGACCGCTTGACGCCGCACGAGCACTACCAGGCCAAGGCGTACCAGCTCGATGAGGTGCCGAACGCGGAGAACCAGTACATCGCGCGGATCGCCTACGACATCGACCTCTTCGAGGAGGGCTCGGTCGCGAACCTGACTTCCTCGATCATCGGGAACGTCTTCGGCTTCAAGGCGCTGAAGGCGCTTCGCCTCGAGGACATGCGGATCCCTCCGCACTACCTCAAGACCTTCCAGGGCCCGCCGCACGGGATCGTCATGGAGCGCGAGTACCTCGACAAGTTCGGGCGCCCGCTGCTCGGCGCCACCACCAAGCCCAAGCTCGGGCTCTCGGCGAAGAACTATGGGCGCGTCGTCTACGAGGCGCTGCGCGGGGGGCTCGACTTCACCAAGGACGACGAGAACATCAACTCGCAGGCCTTCATGCGCTGGCGCGACCGCTACATCTACGCGATGGAGGCCGTGAACCGCGCTTCTGCCGTGACCGGCGAGGTCAAGGGCCACTACATGAACGTGACCGCGGCCACGATGGAGGAGATGTACGAGCGAGCGGAGTTCGCGAAGGAGCTCGGCAGCATCATCATCATGATGGACCTCACGATCGGCTACACGGCGATGCAGTCGATGTCCAAGTGGGCGCGGGCCAACGGGATGATCCTGCACCTGCACCGGGCGGGCCACGGGACCTACACCCGCCAGAAGACCCACGGGGTGAGCTTCCGCGTGATCGCGAAGTGGTGCCGCATGATCGGCGTGGACCACATCCACGCGGGAACCGTGGTCGGCAAGCTCGAGGGCGACCCGTCCATGATCAAGGGCTACTACGACGTATGCCGACAGCGCTTCAACAAGGCCAATCCCCAGACGGGCCTCTACTTCGATCAGGACTGGGCGTCGCTCGCCGCCGTCATGCCGGTCGCCTCCGGCGGGATCCACGCCGGCCAGATGCACCAGCTGCTGCACTACTGCGGCGAGGACGTGGTGCTCCAGTTTGGCGGGGGCACGATCGGCCACCCGATGGGCATTGCCGCGGGCGCCACCGCGAACCGTGTGGCGGTCGAGGCGATGATCAAGGCGCGCAACGAGGGCAAGGACTACTACTCGGAGGGCCCCGACATCCTCAGGGACGCGGCGCAGGGCTGCCCCGAGCTGGACGCCGCCCTGGAGGTCTGGAAGGACATCACCTTCGACTTCGAGTCGACCGACACCCCCGACGTCGCCGTCACGCCCACGGCGGGCTACTAGGAGACGAGCAGATGAGAATCACACAGGGCACCTTCTCGTTCCTGGAGGACCTGACCGATGAGGAGATCGAGGCGCAGATCAGCTACGCGCTGTCGAACGACTGGGCGATCATGGTCGAGTACACCGACGATCCGCATCCCCGCAACAGCTTCTGGGAGATGTGGAAGCAGCCGGAGTTCGATCTCGAGCCGCACGAGGCCGACGTGGCCATGCGCGACGTGGTCGCCTGCCGCGAGGCCTACCCGAACCACTACGTGAAGGTGGTCTGCTACGACAGTTCGCTCGGGCGCCAGACGTCGGCGCTCTCCTTCATCGTCAACCGGCCCGCCGAGGAGCCCGGCTTCCGCTTGGAGCGCCAGGACAAGGCCGATCGCCAGATGCGCTACACGCTCCAGCCCTACGCGCTGAAGGACGCTGCGGGCCGCCGCTACGGCAACAAGGGCGACCTGGCCACCACGCGCGACCCGGCTGCCGTGCAGGACGCCACGCCGGGGCGGGACTCACCGCTGGCCGCCCGCGATGGTTCTGCCGCGGCTTCGAGCATGGACCCGTCGCCCGACGGGGGCGTCGGAGACTCGTAGTGAGCCCTCGGGGCCTTGACACCACCGGTCGCCCACTCGACGGCGGCGACCGCGGATCGCCGGCCTTCTCGGACGAGTTCGCTGGCCGGGTGGTGCGTCCCGCAAAGGGGGCGAGGTCGGGGTCCGCCGTCGAGTCGGTGGACTTCCCGGCGGCGGTGGCTGACGGCCAGGCCGACATAGAGACGGTGGTTCGCGACTCGCGCGTAGACGAGGTGCTCGAGCAGATCGACCGTGACCTGGTCGCGCTGGAGCCGGTCAAGCAGCGTATCCGCGAGGTCGCCGCGCTGCTGGTGATCGACCGCTTGCGCGAGGAGATGGGGCTCGGCTCGGAGCGCCCCACCCTGCACATGAGCCTGACCGGCAGTCCGGGGACCGGCAAGACCACCGTGGCGTTCCGGATGGCGGACATCCTGCACCGCCTTGGGTACATCGAGCGCGGGCACCTGGTCTCGGTCACGCGCGACGACCTGGTCGGCCAGTACGTCGGTCACACGGCGCCGAAGACCAAGGACGTCGTCAAGCGAGCGCTCGGCGGGGTGCTGTTCATCGACGAGGCCTACTACCTGCACCGGCCGGAGAACGAGCGCGACTACGGCCAGGAGGCGATCGAGGTGCTGCTTCAGTTGATGGAGTCAGAGCGCCAGAACCTCGTGGTCGTGATGGCCGGCTACGAGGACCGCATGGAGGAGTTCTTCCAGGCCAACCCCGGAATGGGATCGCGGGTGGCGCACCACATCAGCTTCCCCGACTACGACGTGGACGAGCTGCTTCAGATCGCCATGCTGATGGTCGGCAAGCAGGGCTACGAGCTGAGCGAGGACGGCGCGCGAGCGCTGCGCGACTACATCGAACAGCGGCTCCAGCGGCCGCGCTTTGCCCACGGTCGCAGCATCCGCAACGCGATCGAGCGAGCCCGGATGCGACAGGCCACCCGGCTGTTCGACTCGAGGGTGAAGCTCACGAAGAAGGACCTGATCACGCTCGAGGCCGACGACATCCTGCAGAGTTCGGTGTTCGATCACACCGAGGAGGAAGCGCCCGGCGACACGACTCCGAAGGTAGAGCGGAAAGGGAGTTGAGGCAGGTGCCGCAACACAGGAGGAATGCATGCCTCGACCGGTGATCCTTGGCGTCGTCGGAGACTCGGGCGCGGGAAAGACGACCATCACGCGGGGGCTGGTGGGCATCCTGGGCGAGGAGCAGGTGACTGCTGTCTCCACCGACGACTACCACCGCTACGACCGAGCGCAGCGTGCGCAGCGCGGCATCACGCCGCTGCATCCCGACTGCAACTACGTCGACATCCTCTCCCAGCATCTAGGGCTCCTGCGGAAGGGAGAGCCCATCCTCAAGCCGGTGTATCAGCACGTCGACGGCACCTTCGGCCCGCCGGTCTACGTGAGCCCGAACCGCTTCACCGTCGTGGAGGGGCTGCTGGGCTACCACTCCGAGGACATGCGCGGCTGCTACGACGTGCGGGTCTTCCTCGCACCGCCGGAGGAGCTTCGCCGGAAGTGGAAGGTCCAGCGCGACACGTCAAAGCGCGGGTATACCAACGACCAGGTGCTCGCGGAGCTCGACAAGCGCGAGCCTGACTCCGCCCAGTTCATCCGCCCGCAGGAGCGTCACGCCGACATGGTCGTGTCCTTCAGCGAGGGCGATGGTGGCGACCCCCACGCGCTCGACGCCACGTTGCTGCTGCGAAACTCGCTCCCCCAACCCGATCTCTCACCGCTCATCGGCGACGGCGACCGCGGGATCACGATCGACAAGGATTCGAAGCGGTGCGTGAGCATCGCCGGCGACATTGAGCGCGAGCAGGCCGCCGAGATCGAGGAGGCGATCTGGGAGAAGCTCCACTTCGCCTCGCATCTCCGGTCCGAGCGGCTGGGCGAGTTCACGATCGGTGACGACGTCCACCGCTCCGAGTCGCTGGGCGTCGTGCAGCTGTTGATCCTGTACCACGTGGTGACGGCCATGGCCGCGATCGCGACGGGCAGCCCGGGCAGGCGCCCCAACGGATCCGAGCACCCCCCGCCGACGACCGCGCCCGAGCAGCAGACCCGCGCCGGGTCGACCGCGGAGTAGCGGTGGGGCTCGAGACGAACGCCTGGTCGGAGGCCGCCCCGGTCGCTACGGGGGTCGATCGTCTCTGCATCGACACGATCCGCACGCTGACGATGGATGCCGTCGAGCGCGCGAAGTCCGGGCACCCGGGGATGCCGATGGCGATGGCTCCCGCCGCCTACCTGCTCTACACGCGCTTCATGAGGCACAACCCGCGCGACCCCCGCTGGCCCGACCGCGACCGGTTCGTGCTGTCGGCGGGGCACGGCTCGATGCTGCTCTACAGCGCCCTCCACCTGTCCGGCTACGACCTCCCACTGGACGAGCTGAAGCGCTTCCGGCAGTGGGGCTCCAAGACGCCCGGCCACCCGGAGCGCGACCGGGTCAACGAAACGCCGGGGGTCGAGACCACCACCGGACCGCTTGGCCAGGGCCTCGCCGTCGCCGTCGGCATGGCGCTCGCCGAGCGCTTCCTGCGCGAGCGCTACGGCGAGGAGGTGATGGACCACCGCGTGTTCGGGATCTGCTCGGACGGCGACCTGCAGGAGGGCCTCTCGCACGAGACGGCCTCGCTCGCCGGGCACCTCGGCCTCGGGCGGGTCGTCTTTCTGTACGACGACAACGCGATCCAGCTCGACGGCCCCACCAGCGAGTCGTTCTCCGAGGACGTCCCGAGCCGGTTCCGGGCTTACGGCTGGCACACCCTGAGCGTCGACGACGCCAACGACCTCGAGGCGCTGTCGACCGCGATCGCGGCCGGCGTCGCCGAGAGCGCGCGCCCGACGCTGATCGCGGTCAAGTCGATCATCGGCTGGCCGGCGCCGAACCGCCAGAACACCTCAAAGGCCCACGGCGCGCCCCTGGGCGAGGACGAGGTCCGCGCGACGAAGAAGCTGCTCGGCTGGGACCCCGATGCCGAGTTCGTCGTCCCAGCGGAGGCCTACGAGCGGTTCTCGCAGGTCGAGCGGGGCGCGGCGCTGCAGGCCGAGTGGCAGGACCGCTTCGACGCCTGGCGCGCCGAGCGCCGCGACCTCGCCGAGGAGTGGGACGCGGCCTGGAGCGATCCGGCACGGCCCATGCCGGGCCTCGCTGACGCCCTGCCGGGCTTCGACCCGTCCGAGGACGGCGCGCTGGCCACCCGCGCGGCGGGCGCAAAGGTCATGGAAGCCTTCGCTCCGTTTACCCCCACGATGGTCGGCGGCGCGGCCGACCTGTCCGAGTCGACGAAGACCGAGTTCCCCGGGGAGGCGGTCTACACGAGGGAAGCGGCCGGGCGCAACGTCAAGTTCGGCGTGCGCGAGCACGCCATGGGCGCAGCGGTCAACGGCATGGCGCTGCATGGCGGGATCGTGAAGCCTTATGGGTCCACGTTCCTGATGTTCGCGGACTACATGCGCCCCGCAATCCGCCTCTCGGCGCTGATGGCCTTGCCGGTGGTCTGGGTGTTCACTCATGACTCGGTCGGCCTGGGCGAGGACGGGCCAACCCATCAACCGGTCGAGCACTACGCCGCGCTGCGAGCGATTCCTGGCCTGACGGTGATCCGCCCCGCCGACGCCAACGAGACCGCGGACGCCTGGAGGGTGGCGCTCGAGGACGTGGATGGGCCGGTGTGCCTGCTGCTGACCCGCCAGAACGTGCCGGTGCTCGAACGTGGGTCCGTCCCGGTGACCGGGGGGGTTGCACGCGGCGGCTACGTGGTCGGCGAGGTGCGCGAGCCAGACGTGATCCTGCTGGCCACCGGATCCGAGGTCGCCGTCGCGCTGGAGGCCCAGGTCCTCCTGAGCGCGCGCGGCGTCGACGCGCGCGTCGTGAGCATGCCTTCGTGGGAGTTGTTCGACGCCCAGGACGCCGCCTATCGCGACGAGGTGCTGCCCCCGGCGATCCGGGCGCGCGTCGCGGTCGAGGCCGGCGTGGCGCAGGGGTGGAGCAGGTACGTGGGCGACACCGGACGGACGGTGACCATCGATCGCTTCGGCGCCTCCGCTCCGGGCGAGACCGTGCTCACGGAGCTCGGGATCACACCGGAGCGGGTGGCGCGCGCGGCAGCCCAGGCGGCGGGTCGACAGATCGAGCTTCCAGCCACGGAGGGCACGCCGGCGTTCGAAGCGACGCCGCCCCAGGCGGGGCACTCGTAGGGCCCCGGGTCGGGCTGTGCACCCAGAGAGGAGACGATTATGACCTCAGACGAGCTCAACAAGACGGCACGCGCGCTCGTGGCCGACGGAAAGGGCATCCTGGCGGCCGACGAGAGCACCGGCACGATGACCAAGCGCCTCGAGGCGCTCGACATTCCTTCCACCGAGCACAGCCGCCGCGTCTACCGCGAGCTGCTGTTCTCGACGCCGCAGGCGTCGAGGTTCATCAGTGGGATGATCCTCTACGACGAGACGATCCGCCAGTACGCGAGCGACGGCTCGCCGTTCCCCGAGGCTCTGGCGAGGCTCGGCATCATCCCCGGAATCAAGGTCGACACGGGCGCCAAGCCCCTGGCCGGGGCTCAGGAGGAGAAGGTGACCGAGGGCCTCGACGGCCTGCGCGAGCGCCTCTCGGAGTACCGGGAGCTCGGCGCGAGGTTCGCGAAGTGGCGCGCCGTGATCGCGATCGGCGATGACCTGCCGAGCCGCTGCTGTATCGAGGTCAACGCTCACGCGCTCGCCCGCTCCGCGGCGCTGTGCCAGGAGGCCGGGGTCGTCCCGATCGTCGAGCCCGAGGTGCTGATGGACGGCGACCACACGCTCGAGCGCTGTTACGGAGTCACCGTGGCGACGCTTCGCGCGGTCTTCGGCGAGCGAGCTCGCCGCGCAGCGGGTGGAGCTCGCGGGCATGCTGCTGAAGCCGAACATGGTCATCGCCGGTCAGGACTGTCCGACCCAAGCGAGCGTCGAGGAGGTGGGGCGCGCGACCATACGCTGCCTGCGCGAGACCGTCCCGGCCGCGGTGCCGGGCATCGTGTTCCTCTCCGGGGGGCAGGGCGACGAGCTGGCCACCGTTCACCTGAACGTGATGAACACCATGGGCCCGCAGCCCTGGGAGCTCTCCTTCTCCTATGGCCGCGCGCTTCAGGATCCCGCCCTGAGCGCGTGGCAGGGAGACGAAGCGAACATCTCCGCCGCCCAAGGGGCCTTCTACCACCGCGCAAAGCTCAACGGCGCAGCACGCTCCGGCCGCTACTCAAAGCAGATGGAGCGCGAACTCGTTACGTAAGCGGCGCTCTTCACTCGCCATCAGCCCGACAGGCACGCTGTGCGGTCGTTCACTGGAAAACGGCGCTAGCGGCGAGCCGGCTCGCCGGCGCCCGCAAAGGCGACGAACGCTTCGACCACCTCGCGCACGGGGCCCACCGCAGAGCGGAGCACGAACCACGACCGGGGCGCCGGCGGATCCTTGAGGCGCACCTCGCCGAGCAGCCCCGACGCGAGCTCGGCCTCGACGGCCACGCGCGACAGCAGTGACATCCCGAGCCCGGCCCTCGCTGCCTGCTTGATGGTCCCGTTCGAACCGAGGGCCAGGGTCTCGGGCGCGACGCCGTGGGCGGCGAGGAACTCCTCGTTGAGCGCACGCGTACCTGAGCCGGGTTCGCGCAGCAACCAGGCGCGTTGCGCGATCGCCGCGTCCGCGAACACCCCGGCGGCGGTCATCGGGTCGTCCGGCGCGATGATGCACACGATCTCGTTGTCCATCAGCGGCTCGGCCAGGAGCCGCTCGTCCATCGGCGGACTGCCGGAGATCGCGACGTCGGCGGAGTGGTCGAGCACGCGCTCGAGCACGACATGGCGGTTGGCGACGTCGAGCGTGAGCTCGACGTCGGGATGCTCTTCGGCGAACGCCCGCATGAGCATCGGCACGAAGGACTCCGCCGCGGTGGTGACGGCTGCGATCCGCAACCGGAGGGCGGCGACGGCGACAGCCTCGCGCGCCGCTTGCCGGCCCTGCTCCAGCAGGCCGATCACGTCCGCCGCGTACGGGGCGAAGACCTCGCCTGCCTCTGTCGGCCGAATGCCGCGGCCGGCGCGCTCGAACAGGTCGCACTGCAGCTCACGCGCGAGCGAGGCGACGGCCGCCGACACGGACGGCTGCGTGACGACGAGTTCGTTGGCGGCGGCCGTGACGGAG